>CAXTTD010000179.1:0-6719 GCA_964246945.1 uncultured Solirubrobacteraceae bacterium
GGAATGCAGGCGCCCGCGCCGGCGCGTACCCCGCGGTCACGCGGATCAGAGCTGCGCAGCGAGCTGCTCGCGCAGGAACTGCACGAGCTCGTCGTGCGAGAGGGCGGTCGAGAACCCGGCGGCCTGCTTGTGCCCGCCGCCGCCCTGGGCGCGGGCGATCCGCGAGACGTCGATACCGTCGTCGCCCCCGCGCAGCGAGACCTTGCGCAGGCCGATCACGTCGCCGCCCAGGCGGTCGCGCACGAGCGCGGCCAGGCGGGTGCCGGCGACCGCCCGCAGGTGGTCGATGACCCCCTCGGAGAAGCTCTCCTCGGCCCCGGAGTCCGCGAAGTCAGTGGCGGTGAGCGCGCTCATGGTGAGCCGCCCCTCGTCGTAGCGCTCGACGTTCGAGAGGCCCCGCGCGAGCAGCGCGAGTTTGCCATAGGGCATGTCCTCGTACACCCGGCGGTACACGGCGTGGACGTCGACGCCCGCCGCGATGAGGTCGGCGGCCATCAGATGCGCGGTGCGTCCGGTGTTCTCGTACATGAAGCGTCCGGTGTCGGTGATGAGCCCCACGTAGAGCGCGTCGGCGACCGTCGCCGTCGGGGTCACGCCGAGCTCGTGCATGAGCCCCCACACGATCTCGGCGGTGCACGAGGCGTCGTCGACGACGAGGTTCACCGTGCCGAAGCGGGTGTTGTCGTGGTGGTGGTCGATGTTGAGCATCGGCGAACCGTCGGCGGGGCCCTCGTGGAACTCCTGCGCGGGATTGCGGTCCAGGTTGCCGCAGTCGAGGAACACGCGGGTGCGCTCACGCAGATCGGCGGGCGCCTCGGTGACGAGGTTGGCCAGGGGGAAGAAGTGGTACTCCTGGGGCAGCGGCAGGTCGCGCTCGCCGATGAACATCAGGCAGTCCTTGCCGAGCGCGGCGAGCACCCCCTGCATCGCAATCAGCGATCCGAGCGCGTCACCATCGGGATTCTCGTGGGTGATGACGACGAGCTTCTCGGCGCCACGCAGCTCGTCGAGCACCTCGGCCGACTGCGCCCGCAGCCCGTCCGACACCGCGCCGCCGGTCACGCCTCCCCCTGGGGATCGCGGACGTCGTCGCGCAGGAGCTCGGTGATCCGCATCCCGTGGTCGACCGACGCGTCGTAGACGAAGTCGAGTGTTGGTGTGTGCTTGAGCGTGAGCTCGGTGGCGAGCCGGCGCTGCAGGTAGCCGTGGGCGGAGCGCAGCCCGTCGATCGAGGCCTCGCGCTCGGCCGCGTCGCCGAGCACACTCACGTAGACGCGGGCATGTCTGAGATCGGGGCTGGTCTTGACTCCGGTGACGGTCACGAATCCGACGCGGGGATCTTTCAGATCGGTGGCGATCGCGTCGGAGAGGACCATGCGCATGGCCCCGTCGACGCGTCGCATCCGGTCACCGCGCATCCTAACCCCTGTGGGCGTCGACCGAGGTGCGGGCGCTCACGAGCGCAGATCCTCCACCGAGCACACGATCCGCTCGACGCTCGCGCCATCCGGGCAGCGGGCGAGCACGAACCGCTCGAGCTCGTCGGCGACGCCGGAGAGGTGGTGCAGGGTGGGCGCGGTGAGCGCGGCGGTGAGCGTCGCCCGCTGCCAGCGGTCGTGGTGGGCGGTCTCGGACACCGCGGCGTGCAGGCGGGTGGACAGCTGCGCCTTCAGCGAGGCGAGCTCCTTGCGCTTGGCCTTCAGGGATCCCGCGTCGGGGAAGTGCAGGTCAATGACCATCACGGCGACGAAGCCGGCGTCCGCACTGCCGGATGGGAGCTCGAACCCGATCTCGCCGGCGGACGCCGCGGTCAGGAGGCGAGCTCGCGCTCGACCTGACGGGTCGTGTAGGTCTCGAGCACGTCGCCCTCCTTCACGTCGGCGTAGTCGCGCAGCACGATGCCGCACTCGTAGCCGGTGGCGACCTCGCGGGCGTCCTCGTTGAAACGGCGCAGTGACTGGATCTCACCCGACCAGACGACCGTGCCGTCGCGCACCAGGCGGACCTTGGAACCGCGGGTGATCGTGCCGTCGGTGACGTAGGAGCCGGCGATCGTGCCCACCCGCGAGGCGCGAAAGGTCTGGCGGACCTCGGCGGAACCGAGCGCCTCCTCGACCTCCTCGGGCGCGAGCATGCCCTGCATCGCCAGGCGCAGCTCGTCGATCGCCCGGTAGATCACCGAGTAGCTGCGGATCTCCACGCCCTCGCGCTCGGCCGCCGACCGGGCGTCGCCGACCGGCCGGACGTTGAAGGCGAGGATCACCGCCTGGGAGGCGGCGGCGAGCATCACGTCTGACTCGGTGACGGCGCCGACCGCGCGGCGGATGACGTTCACCGAGACCTCGTCCTGGGGCAGCTTGGCGATCTCGTCCTCGATCGCCTCCAGCGATCCCGCGACGTCGGCCTTCAGCAGCAGGTTGAGCTCCTGCAACTCGGACCCGAAGATGTTCTCCAGCGAGACGCGCTTGCCACTCGAGACGCGGGCGAGCGACTCGGCCTTCAGGCGCGTCGCGCGCTCGGCGGCGAGCTGGCGGGCGCGACGCTCGTGATCGACGACGCGAACGTGCTCGCCCGCCTCCGGGACGCCGTCGAAGCCGAGCACCTCGACCGGCTCGCCGGGCAGCGCCTGGGCGATCCGGGTGCCGGTGTAGTCGACCATCGCCCGCACGCGGCCCCACGCGGCGCCGGCGACGAGCGCGTCGCCGACCTCGAGCGTGCCCCGGCTGACGAGGATCGTCACCACCGGCCCGCGGCCGGGATCGAGCTTGGATTCGATCACCGTGCCCGAGGCGGCCACCGACGGGTTGGCCTTGAGCTCCTCGACCTCGGCCATCACGATGATCGTGTCGAGCATGTCGGACAGGCCCTGGTGGGTCTTCGCCGACACGTTGACGAACTCGGTATCCCCGCCCCACTCGACCGGCTGCAGGCCGAGCTGGGTCATCTCGGTGCGCACGCGATCAGGCTGGGCGCCCTCCTTATCGACCTTATTGACCGCCACCAGCATGGGCACCCCGGCGTCCTTGGCGTGGTCGACCGCCTCCTGGGTCTGGGGCTTCACCCCGTCGTCGGCGGCGACCACGATCACCGCGATGTCGGTGACCTTGGCGCCGCGGGCGCGCATCGCGGTGAACGCCTCGTGGCCCGGGGTGTCGAGGAAGGTGACCATGTGCCCGTCGTGCTGCACCTGGTAGGCGCCAATGTGCTGGGTGATTCCGCCGGCCTCGCCCTCGGCGACCTGGGTCTCGCGCACCGCGTCGAGCAGCGAGGTCTTGCCGTGGTCCACGTGGCCCATGATCGTCACCACCGGCGCGCGCTCGACGAGATCCGCCTCGGCATCCTCGAACACGGGCTCGACGACCGTCTCGTCCTCGGAGTGGACGATCTCCACCTCCTTGCCGAGCTCGGTGGCGAGCACCTCGATCGACTCGTCGGACAGCGTCTGGGTGAGGGTCTTCATCTCCCCGAGGGCCATCAGCTTCTTCATCACCTCGGGCACGGGCACGTTGAGGTATTCGGCGACGTCCTTCACCGTCGAGCCGGAGATGACCTGGATCGCGCTCGTATCGACCGTCACCTGCGAGGGGCGCGATTCGGCTTCCTCGTCGTAGACCCCGCGCCGGCGCCGTCCGCGGCGCTGGCGCCGCGGAGGCTGGTTGACCGGACCACCGCCGCGGCCGCCCGGACCCCGGCGCGCGGCCTGGGAGTCGATGACCACCCGGCGCCGGCCGCCGGCGTTGCCGGGGGCGCGCTCGCCCTGCAGCGAGTCGCGGGTGGGACGTTCGCGCTTGGACGCGTCGGTCTCGGCGGTGTCGCCACCGCCGCCGTTCTTGGCCAGCGCGGCGCGCGCGGCCGCTTCCTGGGCGGCCGCCCCCGCCCCCCCCCCCCCCGGGCGGGCGGCCGCCGCCCCCGCCGCGGAGGCGTCGGCCTGACGCTTGGCGGCGTCGTTGGCCGGCTGGTCGACCACCGTCCCGCCCTCGCCGGCGGGCGTGTCGCCGGCGAGTACGCGGGCTGCCACCTGCTCGTCGACCGATGAGGAGGCAGCCTTCACGCCGACGCCGGCGGCCTGCAGCTTGCCGAGCAGCTCCTTGGGCGGCATCCCGTGCTGCTTGGCGATCTCGTGTACGCGTTTGGCCATCAAAGGTCCAGTCTAGGAGGAGCTCTCGGCCGCGACTACGCGGCTTGGATCTGGTCGGTGTCCTGATCGGCGAGCGCCTGATGGGTCTCCAGACCGCAGTAGCGCGAGCCGGGCAGCGACGCGTTGGGGCAGCGTCGCCCGTTGGAGAGGATCGCCGCGCAGCGCCCGCCCGTCTCCTCCTCCTCGAAGCCGTGCTCGGCCTCCTCGGCGGCGAACTCGGTCTCGGAGCGGATGTCGATGCGCCAGCCGGTGAGCCGCGCGGCCAGGCGCGCGTTCTGGCCCTCGCGACCGATCGCGAGCGACAGCTGGTCGTCGGGGACGATCACCGTCGCCTGCTTGCCGGCGTCGTCGACGAGCACCTCGCGCACACGTGCGGGCGACAGCGCCTTGGCGACGAAGCGGGCGGGCTCCTCGTTGTAGGGGATGATGTCGATCTTCTCGCCGCGCAGCTCGGAGACGACCATCCGCACCCGGGAGCCGCGCGGGCCCACGCAGGCGCCGACCGGATCGACCCCGTCGACGTGGGAGACGACGGCGATCTTCGAGCGGTAGCCGGGCTCGCGGGCGACGCCGGTGATCTCCACCAGGCCGTCGGCGATCTCCGGGACCTCGAGCTCGAACAGCGACTTGATGAGCTCCGGGTCACGCCGGGAGACGATGATCGACGGACCCTTGGTGGAGTTCGAGACGTCCTTGATGACCGCCTTGATTCGCTGAGAGTGGTCGTAGCGCTCGCCGTCGACCTGCTCGGACTTCGGCAGCAGCGCCTCCACGCGCTCGCGCAGCTGTACGAGCGTATAGCGGGAGTCGGACTGCTGCACGATGCCGGTGATGAGCTCGCCGACGCGGTCGCGGTACTCCTCGAACATGAGGTCGCGCTCGGCCTCGCGGATGCGCTGCAGGATGACCTGCTTCGCGGTCTGGGCGGCGATCCGCCCGAAGTTCTCCGGCGTGACGTCCTCGACCTCGATCTGGTCCTCGAACTCCTTGAGCTTCTCCATGTCGAGCTCGGGCTCGGGCGGCTCGCGCATCTCCCCGGTCTCGGGGTCGACGGTCGGCTCGGAGTCATCGACCTCGACGAGCAGCTGCTCCTCGATCTCCGGCGGGATCTTCAGCTCCCACACGATGAAGTCGCCGCTGTCGCGGTCCATCTCCACCTTCGCGTAGGGCGCCGAGCCCGGCGTCTTCTTGTACGCCGACAGCAGCGCGTCCTCGAGCGCCTCCATCAGCTTCTCCGACGAGATGTTCTTCTCCGCCGCGAGGCCGCGGACGGCCTCGACGATCTCCTTGCTCATGGCGTTCAGTCTCCGGGGACGAGGTTGGAGCGGACGATCTGGTCGTACGGGATCGCGACGACCCCGTCGCCGGCCGCAAGGGTGACCTCGCGATCCGTGGCGCCGACGAGCTCTCCGGTGATCTGGGTGTGACCCTCGCGCGCATCCCGCAGCCGCACGCGGGCGCGGCGGCCGAGAAAGCGGTTGAAGTGCTGAGGCTTGGTCAGCGGGCGCTCGACTCCGGGCGAGGACACCTCGAGCGAGTAGCGCTCGCGATAGTCGGTCAGGTGCCCGGTGACGCGCTCGCACAACGCGAGATCCACCCCGGCCGGGTGGTCGATGAACAGCCGCAGCGTCGTGCCGGAGATCTCCGCGAGCAGCACCTCGACATCGGGCTCGACGCCGGCGAGCCGGTCTTCGATCTCGGTGTGTAGGGCGGTCACGTTCTCCTCCGTCATTTTCTCAATAAAAAAAGCGGGCGAGCGCCCACTTTCAGAACTGCTCCGGGTGGTCTCCCGGACGGAAAGCTGTCGGGCGAGCCTAGCACCGCGCCGCCCGATGCAGGGAGTTTCCGGCGCCGCGATCCGGCCGGGGTTCGGGGACCCGAGTCAGACGCCGCGGGCCCGCTCGGCCCGCGCCCGAGCGCGGTCGCGGTAGACCCGATAGTCGCGCCGGCCGGGCTGCAGACAGGCGGCCAGAGCGAGCGGCTGGCGGGCCTCGGCGTGGCGGCCGAGCTGCTGCAGGCTGCGCCCCAGGCAGAACAGCGCGTAGTCGTCGGTGGGCGCCCGGTCGACCACCGCCCGGAACTCGGCGGCCGCCGCTTCGTAGCGCTGGGCGCCGAACAGCGCGCGGCCGAGCGCCTCGCGGATCGAGTTCTTGTCCGGCATCAGGTCCCGGGCCCGGGTGAGCGGAACCGCGGCCTGGTGGTGGTGCCCGGCCTCGAGCAGCTCAGTACCGCGCCGGAAGAGCTCGTAGACGTCGTCCATCGTGTGGTCGCTCACTGCCTCCCGATGGTACGAAACCGCGCGGGCTCAGCGCTCCCGAAGGGCCCGGGGTTGCGGGGGCAGCGCCCACAGGGCGCGGAGCCACCCACTCACCCCGAGGCCGGAACGCAGCTCGGCGCGCAGCGCCGCCCGCCCGCCCGCGGGCAGTGGCTCCGGCGAGTCCGCGTAGCGCCGCCGGCGCAGCGCTCGCAGATAGCCGGCCGCCTCCGGGGAGCCGGCGAAGCGGTGCTCGAGCCCGACCAGCGTCGCCCCGTCACCCAGCGGCCGTCCGCTGCGCGCCAGCGCCCGCTCGAGCTCGGCGAG
>CAXTTD010000180.1:0-6710 GCA_964246945.1 uncultured Solirubrobacteraceae bacterium
CTGAGGAGCCCGCCGCCGCTGAGGAGCCCGCCGCCGCTGAGGAGCCCGCCGCCGCCGCGGATCCCGCCGCCGTCGAGGATGACGCCGCGGCGAGCGATCCCGAGGCCGACGCCCCCCCGAGCTGAGCTGCCGCACCGGCGGCGTGCCGCAACCGACGGGGAGCGCGTCCGCGTGTCGCCCACGCGAGCCGCGGTCCCGTTCGTCGCCCTCACCGGGGGCATCGGTGCCGGCAAGTCGACCGCGCTGGCGGCGCTCGAGCGTCTCGGTGCGGCGACGATCTCGACCGACGCGGTCGTCCACGGGCTGTACGCCACCGACGAGGTGCGCGCGCTCGTGCTCGAGCACTTCGGTCCGGAGGTCGGCCGACCGGGCACCCACCCACCGGTGATCGATCGGGCGGCGCTCGCCGTGCGGGCGTTCGCCACCCGCGAGCAACGCGAGTGGCTCGAGGCACTGCTGTGGCCCCGGGTGGGCCGGGAGGTGGCCCGCTGGCGCGCCACCGAGCAGGCGCGGACCCCGGCACCCCGGGCGCTCGTGGTCGAGACCCCACTGCTGTTCGAGGCCGGTCTCGAGGGCGGCTACGACGCGACGATCGCCGTCGTCGCCGCGGAGGCGATCCGGGCCGACCGCGCCGGGTCGCGCGGCCATGCGGCGCTCGTCGAGCGGACCGCTCGCCAGCTCACCCAGGAGGAAAAGTCGCAGCGTGCGACGTACACGGTGCGCAACGACGGGACCGAGACCGAGCTCGAGCAGATGCTGTCGGCGGTTCTTGACAGACTGACGCAATGACCTCGGCGACCGCCATCCGCCGGCGGCGAGCCGTTCCGGCGGCCCGCCGACGGCGGCGTCTGACCCAGCTCTGCCTGATCCTGCTCGGGCTCGGCATCATCGTCCTGCTCGCGATGCCGCTCGCCAAGCGGGCGGTGAATGACGAGTTCGGGCTGCCGCTGCGCTACGCGTCGACGATTCGCGCCCAGGCGGCGCAGAAGCACCTCGACCCGGCGCTGGTGGCGGCGGTCATCTACGCGGAGACGAAGTTCGACGCGCGGACCTCGTCCGCCGGCGCGGTCGGCCTCATGCAGGTCGAGCCGCAGACCGCGCTGTTCCTCGCCCACCGCTCGGGGGCGACCGCGTTCACCACCGCCGATCTGAACCACCCGGGCACGAACATTGCCTACGGCAGCTACTACCTGAAGGAACTGCTCGACACCTACCACGGCTCCAAGGTGCTGGCACTCGCCGCCTACAACGGCGGGGAGACGAACGTCGACCGCTGGGAGGCGGCGGCGCTCGCCCACGGTCACGCTCTGCGGGTCTCCGAGATCCCGTTCCCCGAGACCCGCGCCTACGTGTCGAGGGTGCTGCACGCCCAGCGGGAGTACCGGCGAACCTACGCCCGGCAGCTCGGCTACGCCTGAGCCGCCGTCGCCGTCGGCGCTGTCGCCACGGACGACGCGGCCGCCGCCCGCCGGACCGCCGGATCGCGCCGCTCCGCGACGCGGGCGATCACCTGCAGCACGACCAGCATCGCGATCGCCACCCCGGCGACCGAGACGATGTACCACGGCCACGGACCGAGCACGTCGAACAGGGAGCCGTACGGGGGCTTGGCGGCGAGGAACATGTAGTCGGCGTGGGGGATGAGGGCGTCGGCGCTGCCCGCGAGCACGGCGTAGGCGAGCGTCGCGGCGAACGTCTCGAGCGGCGCCCAGCGCCGTGGGTACAGGCCGCAGCCGAACACGAGCAGGAGGCCGGCGACGATCGCGCCCTCGTGGTAGATGAAGTACGTGAAGTAGAAGACCGACGGAAACGTCCAGTCGAGGTCGGGAGTGATGGTCGCCTGCAGTGAGGCCGACAGCGCCCACAGATAGATGGGCCCGGCGAGCCCCCGCCGGCGGGTGAGCAGCGCCACCACCGACATCACCGAGATCAGGTCGGTGAGCTGCAACGGCAGGTCGTACTGGAGCGCCCAGATGCCGGTGATGACGTCGGCGAGGTACTCGCCGGCCCACGCGGCGAAGATCGCGGCCGCGAGGCCGCGGCACAGCCACACCGTGGGGCGGCCGGGGTGGCGGCGGACGAGGGCGACCGCGGCCGGGCAGGCGATCAGGAGCACGCCGAGCGCAGCGAGATGGGGTGGTGAGAACTGGCGCATCCCCGGGGAATCTTCGCCGGGCCGACCGCTAGCCTCGGTTAGGACCCTGTATGCCTCAGTTCGAGCTCGATTCCGCCTTCGCCCCGACCGCCGATCAGCCCGCGGCGATCACCTCGCTCGCCGAGGGCGTAAACGCCGGCGAGCGCTTCCAGACGCTGCTCGGCGCCACCGGCACCGGCAAGACGATGACGATGGCGGCGACGATCGCGGCGATCAACCGCCCGTCGCTGGTGATCGCCCACAACAAGACGCTCGCCGCCCAGCTGTGCAACGAGTTCCGGACGTTTTTCCCGAGCAACTCGGTCGAGTACTTCGTGTCCTACTACGACTACTACCAGCCCGAGGCCTACGTCCCGTCCAAGGACCTGTACATCGAGAAGGATTCGGCGATCAACCAGGAGGTCGACCGGCTGCGTCACGCCGCGACCGCCTCGCTGTTCGCCCGCCGCGACGTTGTGATCGTGGCGAGCGTCTCCTGCATCTACGGACTCGGCGCGCCGGACGTGTACGAGAACAACCTGCAGACGCTGAACAAGGGCGAGATGGTCGACCGCGACCGGCTGCTGCGCAAGCTCGTCTACATCCAGTACACGCGCAACGACACGGCGCTGGCCCGCGGCACCTTCCGGGTGCGCGGGGAGACGCTCGAGATCTGGCCCGCCTACGCGGAGACCGCCTACCGGATCGTCCTGTTCGGGGACGAGGTCGAGCACCTGCAGCACTTCGACCCGGTCACCGGTGAGCTCATCGAGGACGACATGGAGCACGTGGCGATCTGGCCGGCGTCGCACTACAACGTGCGCGAGGGGATGATCGAGGACGCGGTGACCAAGATCGGCGCCGAGCTGAACGAGCGCTGCGCCGAGCTTGAGGGTTCGGGCAAGCTGCTCGAGTCCCACCGCCTGCGCCAGCGCACCCAGTACGACATGGAGATGATCCGCGAGCTCGGGTTCTGCAGCGGCATCGAGAACTACTCGCGGATCCTCGACGGCCGCGGGCCGGGCGACCGCCCGTACTGCCTGCTCGACTACTTTCCCAAGGACTTCGTGTGCTTCATCGATGAGTCCCATCAGACGGTGCCCCAGATCGGTGGCATGTTCGAGGGGGACCGATCGCGCAAGCAGACGCTCGTCGACTACGGGTTCCGGCTGCCCAGCGCGATGGACAACCGCCCCCAGACGTTCGCGGAGTTCCTGACGATCACCCCGCAGATGGTGTTCGTCTCCGCCACCCCCGGCGAGTACGAGCGAACCCACTCGCCGCGGATCGTCGAGCAGATCGTGCGTCCGACCGGAATTGTCGATCCCGCGGTCGAGGTGCGCGAGACGAAGAACCAGATCGACGACTTGATGAACGAGATCCGGGTACGCGCCGAGCGCGAGGAGCGCACGCTCGTCACCACGCTCACCAAGAAGATGTCCGAGGATCTCACTGACTACCTGCTCGAGATGGGGTTCAAGGTCCGCTACCTGCACTCCGAGATCGACACGCTCGAGCGCATCCAGATCATCCGCGACCTGCGCCTCGGCGAATACGACGTGCTCGTCGGCGTCAACCTGCTGCGGGAGGGTCTCGACCTGCCCGAGGTGTCGCTGGTGGCGATCCTCGACGCCGATAAGGAGGGGTTCCTGCGCGGCGCCACGTCGCTCATCCAGACGATCGGGCGGGCGGCCCGCAACGTTGACGGCACAGTGCTCATGTACGCCGACAAGGAGACAGCCGCGATGCGCACGGCGCTCGGCGAGACCGACCGCCGGCGCGAGATCCAGACCGCCTACAACCGCGAGCACGACATCACCCCGGAGACGATCGTGAAGGGGATCTCCGACATCGCAGAGTTCCTGATGTCCGACTCCAAGGTGCCGAAGTCCCGCCGCCGGCGCCAGCGGGCCGGCACCCAGCTGGCTCCGGCGGAGCTGGAGAAGGCGATCGTCGAGCTCGAAGAGGAGATGCTCGCCGCTGCCGAGGAGCTGCGCTTCGAGTACGCGGCGAAGCTGCGCGACGAGATCCGCGACCTCAAGCGCCAAGCCGGGAACTCCCCGGGTGAGCCGGCGCGACCGGGTCTCGCCCGCGGCTGACCCGGCGCGCGCGATGGCGCGGCATGGACAGCTTTCGGTACAGAAGGATGGTGATCGTGACTCGATTGCGGTAGGCTGCGCCTTCGCTCACAAGGACGGTGACGGGTGGCGTTGGACAGGAGGAGCATCGAGAGGAAGGACTTCCCCGTGGAGCGCCGGGGCTACAGCGCGCCGGCGGTTGACGCGCACCTGTCGGCGCTCGCCGACGAGGTTGATTCGCTGTCCGCCGAGCTCGAGCGGCTGAGGCGCCTGTCACCGGCCGCGGCCACCGCCGAGCAGGTGCGGTCGATCCTCGAGGCGGCCGAGTCGAGCGCCGCCGAGATTCAGCGCAGCGCAGAGGAGCACATCCGCGGTGCGCAGGAGCAGGCCGACGACGAGACGCAGGCCATACGTGAACGGGCCGCGCACCAGGCGCGCACACAGGTCGGCGCGGTATCGAGCGCGACCGAGGCGATGCTCGAGCGGCTGCGGTCGATGGAGAGCAAGCTGGGCTCGCTGGGCGAGGGCTGCGAACGGCTGAGCGGCGATCTCAAGCAGCTCGAGGGCAGCCTCTCGCAGGTCGCGGGTGCGATCGTGGCGCCGTCCCTACCGGTAGGTTCGACCCGGCCCGCGGCGCCGGGACCCGAGGCGCCATCCGTGGCCGGTACCGAGTCGGCCGCGCCCGTCCCGGAGGACTCTGTGCCCGCGCCGGCGGACTCCGGGCCCACGCCGGACGACGCCGGGCCCACGCCGAACGACTCCGGGCCTGCGCCGGACGACGCCGGGCCTGCGCCGAACGAGTCCGGGCCTGCGCCGGACGACGCCGGGCCTGCGCCGAAGGACTCCGGGCCCGCGCCGAAGGACCCCGGGCCCACGCCGAGCGACTCCGAGCCCGCGCCCACGGGCTCCGAGCCCGTGCGGGAGGACTCCGTGAGGAACGGCGAGGACGAGACGCGAGCCGGGCTGAGCGGTGACGAAGCCGACGGCGCCCGACTGATCGCGCTCAACATGGCGCTCACCGGCACGCCGCGCGGCAAGACCGCTCGTTACCTGCAGGAGAATTTCTCACTGTCCAACCCCGACCGACTCCTCGATGAGGTGTATGCCAGCGTCGATCAGTGACGGTCGAGCTTCGGCGGTGCGGGAAGCCTCAGTCGCTGTCCCGCGAAGATGAGGTTCGGATCACCGGTGCCGATATGTATTGCGTTGAGGTCCCAGATCGCCACCACCTGACGGTCGATCGCCTCGTCGTCGGCCGCGGGTCCGAGCTGCCGGCGCGCGATCGTCCACAGCGAGTCGCCAGGGGCGACCACCACCGAGCGCGCGTCGCGGCCCGCGGTCGGGTGCCCTGCCCCGCGGTGGCGCACGAGCGGCGCGCCGCGGTCGACCAGCGTCACAAGGCGGGTGCGCTGTCCGCGGCTGCCCAGTACGACCGCCGTGTACGACAGCCCGGGAAGCAGATGCATCGGTGCCCCGAGCACCAGGGGCGTGGAGTCGCCGGGGCGCAGCGCCGCCAAGTGGTGGGTGCCGGGAGTGATCGACACGTAGGGCGTTGCGTGTGCGAAGCGCAGGCGCTTGACCGTCTCGCGCCCATCGATCGTCAGCTCTGGGCTGCCCAGTTCCGGCGCGGCGTGGATCACCCGCACGAGACTCGTCCCGGGCTCACCGCCGCGAGCCCGGTAGATCCCCAGGCGGACGGTGGACCGCTTGAGCAGGATGACGATGTCGTAGGAGCCGTCGCCGACCGTCGCGCTGCCATTCGCGAGCCGCTTGCCGCCCGATCCCACGAGCGTCCACCGGAACGTGCCCGAGTGGATGCTGTGCCATTGGGTGTGCTGGGCAAAGCCGATCGAGCCGACGTCGACCGTGCCCGAGCCGGCGTTCAGCTCGACCGTCGCTCGGTCGACCCCGGGGACGGCGTGAATGAAGCGGACGAGCGCGCGGGCCAGCGCGAAGGCTGGGGAGCACAGCAGGAGGATCGTGGCCAGCGCCGAAGCGGCCAGGCTTCGCCAGCCCAGCCGCGCGACCAGAGTGCTCCCACGCCGCACGTGCCTACGGGGAGATCGTCCCGGCGAACCTTCCTTGGTGTTCGAGCCGATGGGAATCACGGGTCCCTAGAGGTACTGATTGCTCATCAACATACCTCATTGAGCGCTTGCGGTGGGGATCGCTGACCCGTGGATCACGTAGCCACTCAGCGACTGATCGACGCGTCGGCGACGCTCGAGCCGGCCGATCGGGCTCTGCTCAACATGTGGGTCAACCAGGGCCTCGACGATCGGCGGATCTCCACGCTGGTCGAGATCGATGTGGTGACCCTGGCCGCGCGCCGCGACCGGATCGTGCGGCGGCTCAGTGCTCGGCTGGGGCTTCCGCTGGCAGACGTCCGCGTGGCGCTCGCAGAGATCGCGGCGAGCAGCCGTCTGGCGGCGATCGCCGAGAGCGGCCATCCGGCGGACGCACGCTCCGTGCCGGCGCCGACCGGGGATCGGCGGGGC
>CAXTTD010000181.1:0-6630 GCA_964246945.1 uncultured Solirubrobacteraceae bacterium
GCCGCGCCGAGCGCCTCCTCGGCCTTCGGACCAAAGCCTCGCAGATCGCGGATCCGCTGCGCGTCGGCCGCCGTCGCGAGGGCCGCCACCGAGTCGATCTCGAGCTCCTCGAACAGCCGCCGGGCCCGCTTGGGGCCGAGCCCCGGCAGCCGCATCATCTCGAGCAGGCCGGCCGGGAACTTCGCGCGCAGCCTCGCGGTCGCCGGAATGACGCCGTCGGCGGCGAGCGCGAGCACCTTCTCCTGGATGGTCGCGCCGATCCCCGGCAGCTCGGTGGCCCGCTTCTCCCGGGCCAGCGCGCTCACCGACACCGTGGCGTCCCGGACCGCCTTGGCCGCGGTGCGGTAGGCGAGGACCCGGTGCACGACCGCTCCGTCGAGCTCGTAGAGGTCCCCCAGCTCCTCGAGCGCGAGCGCGATCTCGGAATTGGTGAGCTCGGCCATGGCGTACCGGGAACCCTATCCGGGGGCGAGCCCCGTTCGGGACCGCCGTCCACACCCCGCTATACTTTGTGAAGTAATTCGACAAGGAGATCTCATGTCAGGCGCGGTTTCAGACGTCACCGACAACAGCTTCCAGGCCGAGGTCATCGAGTCCGATGTCCCGGTGCTCGTCGACTTCTGGGCGCCGTGGTGCGGCCCGTGCCGCCGCGTCTCCCCGGTCGTCGAGGAGATCGCCGCCGACAAGGGCGACGCGCTCAAGGTCGTGAAGGTCAACATCGACGACAACCAGCAGACGGCCGTCAAGTTCAACATCATGTCGATCCCGACGCTGATGCTGTTCAAGCACGGTGAGCTCAAGAAGACGGTCACCGGCGCCTACCCCAAGGCGCAGCTCGTCCAGGAGCTCGATCACGCGCTCGACGCCGCGCAGTAGGCGCCGGCGCACCCGCTCATCCATCCGCGCGGCCGGCCCGCCCCCCGGGCGCGCCGCGCGCGGGCCCCCCCCCGCCGCCCCCGCGGCCCCCCCCCCCCCCCCCCCCGCGCGCCGGGCCCCCCCGCCCCCCGCGTCTCTGCCGGGTTGATGCTGAACTGAGCTAGGGTCGCGGCCGATGCTCTTCGACGCCGCCGCGCTGTTGCTCGCCGCCACCCACTCCCACGCCGCGGTCCGCGTCATCGGGATCGTGTTCATCATCATCGGCGGCTTCACCTTCACCTTCCGCCGCGCCCTGGTGGCCCGCAACCCCGACGCGGCCCCGACCTACGCCCGCACCGTGGGCCCGCTCATGTCGGGCGCGTTCGTGGTCCTCGGGCTCGTCCTCATCGCGGTCGGCTGACCGGCGCTACCAGGATCCGCAGCTCCCGCCCGTCGATGCTCACCGCGTGGGCCTCGCCGTCGAGCGTCGCGAACCGCACCCCGCCCTCCGCGAGCGTCTCGCCCGCGAGGTACGCCTCGTGCTCGCGCACCGCGTCAAGCAGCACCGGGTCGCCGTCGAGGGTGAGCGCGATCCGGTCGCTCACCTCAAGGCCCGCGGCCTGGCGGGCGGTCTGGACCGCGCGCACGATGTCGCGCGCTCGGCCCTCTGCCCGCAGCGCCTCGTCGAGCTCGACGTCGAGCGCGACCGCGTGGACGCCCTCGCGCTGCACCTGGTAGCCCTCGAGCGGTCGCATCGTCACCAGCAGGTCATCGGCGGCGAGCCCGTGGTTCTCACCGTCGAGCTCGATCCCCACGCTCCCGCCGGCGCGCAGCGTCGCCACCGCCCGCGCGCCGTCGAGCCCCGCGACCGCGGACGCCACCGCGGGCATTCGCGAGCCGAAGCGAGGTCCCAGCGACCGGTAGTTCGGCTTCAGCTCGACCTCGCCGAGCTCGTCGGCCTCGGAGACGAAGCGCAGCGCGTGGACGTTCAGCTCCTCGCGCACGATGTCGGCGAGCCGCTCGATCGCCGCCCGCTCATCGCCGGTGGCCACCACCACCGCGGCGCGCAGCGGCTGCCGGGTCTTGAGCCGCGGCACCGCCGCGGCCCGCGCGGCGAGCCCCATCTGCACGGTTCCCCGGGCGACCGCCATCGCCGCCTCGAGCTCGGGATCGCGCCGCGAGGCATCCGCGCGCGGGAAGTCGCACACGTGCACGCTCGGCTCACCCCCGTCGAGGTTGTCGTAGATCTCGTCGGCGAGGAACGGACAGAACGGCGCGAGCAGCTTCGCCACCGTCACCAGGCACCGGTGCAGAGTGGCGAACGCGGCGGGCTCGCCGGCCCAGAACCGCGGCCGTGAGCGCCGTACGTACCAGTTGGAGAGATCGTCGATGAACTCGGCGAGCGCCCGCCCGCCGCCGGTGGCGTCGAAGTCCTCCAGCCGCTCGTCGACCGCCTCGATCGTCGCCTGCAGCCGGGAGAGCACCCAGCGGTCGAGGTCGGTGTATGCGGCCGCCTCCACCGCGGCGAGCGAGTCGGCGGCGACGCCACTCGCGTTCGCGTACAGGACATAGAACGCGTAGGTGTTCCACACCGTGATCAGGAATGAGCGCACCGCCTCGCCGACCTGCTCGGGCGCGAACCGCCACCCGTCCCATGGGTACTTGGCGGTGAACAGGTACCAGCGCAGTGCGTCGGCCCCGTACTCCGACAGCAGCGCCCACGGGTCGACCGTGTTGCCGAGCGACTTCGACATCTTGCGGCCCTGTGCGTCGTTGATCAGCCCGAGGCACACCACGTCTCGGTAGGCGGACTCGTCGTGCAGCAGCGTCGAGATCGCGAGCAGCGAGTAGAACCAGCCCCGGGTCTGGTCGAGCGCCTCGCAGATGTAGTCGGCCGGGAAGTGCTCTGCGAACTCGCCCGGGTTCGCGTGCGGCGCCCCGAACTGGGCGAACGGCATCGCCCCTGAGTCGAACCACACGTCGATCACCTCGGGCACCCGGCGCATCTCTGACGAACACTCCGCACAGCCGAACGTCACGTCGTCGACGAACGGCCGGTGGGGGTCCGCGAGCGCCACCCCCGAGACCGCCTCGAGCTCGCCGAGGGACCCGATCACCCGCACGTGCCCCGACTCACAGCGCCACACCGGCAGCGGCGTACCCCAGTAGCGCTCGCGGGAGAGCGCCCAGTCGACGTTGTTCTCAAGCCAGTTGCCAAAGCGGCCGTGCTTCACGTGCTCGGGGTGCCAGGTGACCATCTCGTTGGCGGCGAGCAGCCGGTCCTTGAGCTGGCTGGTGGCGATGTACCACGACGGCTTCGCGTAGTAGATGAGCGGCGTGCCGCAGCGCCAGCAATGCGGGTAGGAGTGCTCGTAGGCCTCCTCGCGGAGCAGGATCCCGCGCGCGCGCAGGTCCTCCACGAGATCCGGGTCGCAGTCCTTCACCTTGCGCCCCGCGTAGGGGCCGATGCGCGCGTCATAGGTCCCGTCGAGCGCCACCGGGTTCACCACCGTGAGCCCCTCGCGCTCGCCGAGGCGGAAGTCCTCATCGCCAAACGCGAGCGCGGTGTGCACGAGCCCCGAGCCGTCGCTCGCGGTGACGAAATCGGCGGGCAGAACGGTATGCCCCTTGGGCCCGTAGGCGTCGCCGGGGATGAACGGGAACGGCGGCGCGTAGCCGGTCCCGACGAGCGCCGCGCCCGACACCCGATCGAGCACCTCGGCCCCGTCGCCGAGCACCCGCTCCACGAGCTCCTCGGCGACCACGAACACGCCGTCACCCGCGCGCGCCCGCGCGTAGGTGAGATGGGGGTTCACCGCCACCGCGGCGTTCGAGACCAGCGTCCACGGCGTCGTCGTCCACACCACGAGCTCATCGCCCTCGCGCAGCGGCGCGGCCGCATCCACCACCGGCAGTCGCACGTACACCGAGGGGTCGACCACGTCGCGGTAGGCGCCCGGCTGTCCGAGCTCGTGGCTTGAGAGCGTCACCTGGTCGCGCGGGCAGTAGGGGACGACCTTCGAGCGCTCGTAGAGCAGACCCTTCTCGTGGATCGTCTTCAGCGCCCACCACACCGACTCGATGTAGCTCGGGTCGAGCGTGCGGTACGGATGCTCGAGGTCGACCCAGTAACCGATCCGCTCGGTGAGCGCGTCGAACTCGGCGATGTGGCTCATCACCGACTCGCGGCAGCGGGCGTTGAACGCGGCGATCCCGTAGGTCTCGATGTCGGTCTTCGAGTCGAACCCGAGCTCGGCCTCGACGGCGAGCTCCACCGGCAGCCCGTGACAGTCCCAGCCCGCCTTACGCGCCACCGAGTGTCCGGTCATCGTCCGGTGACGCGGGAAGATGTCCTTGAACACGCGCGCGAGCACGTGGTGAAAGCCGGGAGCGCCGTTGGCGGTCGGCGGCCCCTCGTAGAAGTTCCAGGCGGGTGCGCCCTCGCGCCGGCGCAGCGACTCGCGGAACACGTCGCGCTCGCGCCACCGCGCGAGCACTGACTCCTCAAGCTCGGGAAACGATGCGCGCGGATCGACCGGACGGTGCACGGTCGTCATCCTAGTTGTGGGCTGCCCTCACGGGCAGCCGTGTCCGCCCGTACGCGGCGTGGATCAGGCGCTGGCCCGGGACGCCCGAGGCGCCTCGAGCAGCCCCGCCCGCTCGGTCGCGGCCGCGCCCTCCTGCACCCGCGTGAGCAGCGCGTCGCGGGCGGCGATCGGCGAGTCGCCGAGGCGCACCACGGTGGAGGCGCCGGTGTCGGGGACGGCGCCGCGGTAGTCGAACACGAGCGCGTCGCGAGCCACCGAGCGCACCGCGTAGACGAGGCGCCCGATCGCGTCGAGCGACACCCGCTGGCCGGTGAGCACGACGGCGGCCGGCTCCAGCGCGCGCAGCGCGCGGCCGAGGCGAGAGGGCTCGATCGCCGGGGTGAGCGCGAGCGTGCGCAGGCCGGCGCGGCGCAACACGAGCTCGAGCGCCTGGGCGTGGACGCCGTCGAGGTCGCACGGGGCGGAGGCGTCGAACACCATGACGCCCTCGCGGCGGGTCGCGGGCGGGGCCATGCGCCGCTGCGCCGCGAGCCAACCCACCGCGTAGCGCCACCCGAACTCATACTCCGCGGTCGTGCCGTCGGGCGCGCGCTGGGCGACCAGCGCCTGCAGCAGGACCTCCTCGATGGTGCGCTCCACCGAACGCAGGCCGAGGCTCTCCTCGAGCAGCCGGTTGGAGCCCTCCTCGTCGAAGCTCGCGAACGTGCCGGACAGCCGCAGCGACGTCGAGGGCCCCTCGCCGCGCTCGCGGGCGAGCGAGATCGCCGAGGAGACGTTGTGGGTCTCGGCGAGCGTGAGTCGCAGCGCCTCGACCTCGCTCAGCGAGTACTGGCGATGCCCGCCGGGGGAGCGGTGCGGCTGGGGGAAGCCGTAGCGGCGCTCCCAGCTGCGCAGCGTGTTGGGGCTGATGCCCAGCATCACCGCGGCGGCGTTGGTGCGAATCCCGTTCATGAGTTCCATTGTTCGTCCTATCGGCAGCAAAGCGCAAACTCTGCAGCCCAACCTGCAGTTTCTCCCGAAAAGTCCACTCCAAGGGAGCATCGTCGGGCCCGGCTACTGCGCGGGTGGGTGATTTCGACCGCTTGAGCGATCCGAGAGACGGTCGGGGCGGCCGGCTACATCGCGCGCCGCATCGGCGGCGCGGCGTCGTGAAGTGCGGTGGCGGGGACCCGCGTCTCCACGAGCTCGAGGACCCGTCGCGCGGCCATACCCGGCTCGTCGGGCAGCGACCGCGCGCCGGTGGTCCGTCCGCCGGCGCGCTCCCCGATGCGCCGGTACACGGCGATCGGCAGCGCCCCGGTGGCGAGGCGGATCGCGTAGGCCCAGCGGGCGACCGCGTCGTCGGCGAGATGCGAGCCGGCGAGCACCACCAGATCCGGGCGGTGGATCGCGACCGCGTCGCCGATCCCGTTCACCCCGCGCGCGGAGAGGCTCAACACGTCGATCCCGGACCGGCAGCAGAACAGCTCAAGCGCCCGTACGTAGGGGCTGTCGGGGTCGAGCTCGTCGCGGGTCGCGTCGCCGATCACGATCGTGTACGGGCGCCCCGGTGCCGGCGCGAGCCTCACCGCCCGCCGCAGCCACTCCGCCGCCCAGTGCGCCGCGAACGCCCACGCGGCCGACTCGTCGCCGTGCCGGCGGCGGATCTCCTCGAGCGTCGGCAGCACGACCTCCTCGACCGAGCGCTCGACCGTGCGCAGTGCGAGCGCGGCCTCGATCGCGCCGTCGGCCCGTTCGCGCTCGTAGGAGTTGAGCGCGCCGACGAGGGAGTTCGCGTCGCTCGCCAACCCCTCACGCGCGCGCGACACCGCCGAGGAGATCGACAGCCCTTCCTGCAAGGCATCTCTCAGCGCCGCGATCTCGCCGTGCGTGAACAGCCGGTGCTTGCCCGGCGAACGCTGCGGCTTGGGGAAGCCGAACCGGCGTTCCCAGGCGCGCAGCGTGTTCGGGCTGACGTTGAGAACTTGCGCAGCCTCTGAGGTCTTCAAGTAGCGCATTTCCTCCATCAGTGAGACCGACCGTTGCCGCGCGGGTCACGCAGAGCTAAAATTGCACGGGTTGGTGACCGAAAATCTGTGCAAAGCGCGAGGACTGCGGGTTCCCACACGGTTGTGCGGCCCGTCGGCCTGCGTGAGTCGCAGCGACCGTCGGAGGAACGCGACGAGCATGTCCAGCTTGACGCACCAATTTCAGAGACATCGTGGGAGCGCGATGCTCGCCTCTGGCG
>CAXTTD010000182.1:0-1779 GCA_964246945.1 uncultured Solirubrobacteraceae bacterium
CGCCGGCGGCGAGCAGTGGGGGGCGCGTGGGGGACATGCGCAGGAGGCGGCGGTCGGCCATTGTTCGCGAGGAACCGTACCGCCCGCTCCCGACCTCACGACCCCCGATCCGGGCGCCCGCGACCTCCGGCGCCTCGCGTAGGATCCGCGCCGTGCGGATCGGAGTGCTCACCGGGGGCGGCGACTGCCCGGGGCTTAACGCGGTCATCCGGGCGGTCGTGCGCCAGGGGGTTGAGGTCCACGGCGACGCGATCGTCGGCTTCCGCGACGGCTGGCGCGGGGTCCTCGAGAACGACGCGCTCGAGCTCACGATGGGGGATACGCGGGGGATCCTCAGCCGCGGGGGGACGATCCTCGGCTCCTCGCGCACCAATCCCGACAAGCGCGAGGACGGCGTCGCGGCCGTGGCGGCGACGCTCGCCGCCCAGCGCCTCGACGGCCTGATCGCGATCGGCGGCGAGGACACGCTCGGCGCCGCCCACCGGCTCGCCCGCGCCGGCGTGTGCGCGGTCGGGGTGCCCAAGACGATCGACAACGACCTCAGCGCCACCGACCAGACGTTCGGATTCGACACCGCGCTCCAGATCGCCACCGAGGCGATCGACCGGCTGCACACGACCGCCGAGAGCCACCATCGCGTGCTGGTGTGCGAGGTGATGGGCCGCCACGCAGGCTGGATCGCACTGCACGCGGGCCTTGCCGGCGGTGCCCCCGCTAGCCGCATCCCCGAGGGCCCGTTCGACAGCGACGCGGGGGGCGCGACCGTCACCGGGCGCGACGCGGTGGGCGAGCGCTACTCGATCGTGGTCGCCGCGGAGGGCGCGCTGCCGCGAGAGGGAACGATGAGCCTGGTCGCTGGCGGCGTCGACGAGTTTGGTCATCCGCGCCTGGGCGGCGTCGGCCAGGCGCTCGAGCGCGAGATCGAGGCGCGCACCGGTCACGAGACCCGCGCGAGCGTCCTCGGCCACGTCCAGCGCGGTGGCACCCCGACCGCGTTCGACCGGGTGCTCGCCACCCGGCTCGGGCTCGCCGCGGTGGAGGCCGTCCACGCGGAGCGCTGGGACACGATGGCGGCGCTGCGGGGGACCGAGATCGAGCTCGTGAGCCTCGCCGACGCGGTCGGCGAGCTGCGCACCGTCCCGCTCGCCGAGTACGCGCGCTACGACGCGGTGTGCGGCTGAGGGCTGCCCCGGGCCGCCCGACTATTCTCGAAGGCGCGACGGCGCACCGAAAGCCGAGGAGGCTAACCACCATGAGCACCACCGAAGCGACCGACGTGAACCCCAACCTCCGCTCGCTTGCCGAGGCCGGCACGAGCCCGTGGCTCGATCTGCTCGGACGCTCCCTGGTGGAGAGCGGCGAGCTCGCGCGGCTCGTCGCCGAGAGCTCGCTGCGCGGCGAGACCTCGAACCCCTCGATCTTCGAGAAGTCGATCCTCGAGTCCGACGACTACGACGACCAGCTCCACGAGCTGTTCGGCCAGGACCTCGAGGCCCAGGCGATCTACGAGTCGCTCGCCATCCGCGACGTGCAGGAGGCGTGCGACGTGATGCGTCGGGTGTACGACGAGTCTGGTCACCAGGACGGCTTCGTCTCGCTCGAGGTCGCCGCCGACCTCGCCCACGACACCGAGAAGTCGATCAACGGCGCGCGTGACTTCTGGAAGCGCGTGAACCGCCCCAACGTGATGATCAAGATCCCCGGCACCCCCGCGGGCGTGCCCGCCCGCGCGCCGGCGCGCTTCGAGGGGCTCGACAGCACCGTGCCGCGGGGGGTCGG
>CAXTTD010000182.1:1789-6625 GCA_964246945.1 uncultured Solirubrobacteraceae bacterium
GGGCCGAGCAGTTGCGGCCGCTGATGGACATCGGGTTGAACCACGAGCAGCAGCACCAGGAGCTGATGCTGACTGACGTCAAGCACGTGTTCTGGGTCAACCCGCTACGGCCGGCATACCGCCCCGCCCCGCCGGCGGGCGGCCCCGCCATCGAGCAGGCGATCTACGAGGGCATCAACATCAACGTGACGCTGCTGTTCGGCGTCGAGTCCTACGAAGCCGTCGCCGAGGCATATCTGAAGGGCCTCGAGCGCCGCCTGCAGGAGGACCTGTCCCTCGACGTCGCCTCGGTGGCGAGCTTCTTCGTCTCGCGCATCGACTCGAACGTCGACAAGCGTCTGGAGGGCACCGGCCACGACGAGCTCAAGGGCACCGCGGCGGTCGCCAACGCCCGCCACGCGTACCGCAGCTTCCAGGGAATCTTCTCCGGCGGGCGTTGGGACGCCCTGCACCACGCCGGCGCCCACGTGCAGCGGCTGCTGTGGGCCTCCACCGGCGTCAAGAACCCCGACTACCGCGACACCAAGTACGTCGAGGAGCTCGTCGGCGCCCACTGCGTGAATACGATGCCGCGCGCGACCCTTGACGCGGTGGCCGACCACGGCCGCATCAGCGGCCCCACGGTCGAGAAGAATCCCGAGGCCGAGCTCAGCGCGCTGCGCGAGGCGGGCATCGACCTCTCCGAGGTCACCGACGAGCTGCTGCGCGACGGCGTCAAGCAGTTCGAGGATGCGATGACCGACCTCCTTGACGGGATCGATAAGAAGCGCGCCCAGCACACCTCGTGAGCGCGCTTCCCGAGCTCGGGCTCACCGTCGAGGAGAACCCGCTCAGCGCCGGGCTTGAGCGCACCCCGGTGAGCCCCACCGCGCTGGTCATCTTCGGGGCCACCGGGGACCTCGCTCACCGCAAGCTCCTGCCCGCGCTCTACAACCTCGCGCACGAGGGCCAGCTGCCCGAGCGCTTCGAGGTGATCGGGGTCGGGCGCCGTGACCAGGAGCACGAGGACTTCCGGGACACGCTCATCGACGCCATCGGTCGCTACTCGCGTCGCCGGCCCGACCCCGCGGTGCTCGAGGGCCTCGTGCAGGACAGCCGCTACGTGCAGGGATCCTTCGACGACGACGCGATCTACGCCGAGCTGACCGCCACCCTGCGGGAGTTCGACGCCCAGGCCGGACGGGCGCTCGACCGGGTGTTCTACCTGTCCACTGCACCCGAGTTCTTCCCGCTGATCGCGGGCAAGCTCGGCGCGGCGGGCCTCGAGCAGTCCGAGGGAGCCCAGACGCGGATCGTGATCGAGAAGCCGTTCGGCTATGACCTCGCCTCGGCGCGACGCCTGAACGCCGAGCTGCTCGAGGTGTTCGACGAGACCCAGATCTTCCGCATCGACCACTACCTGGGCAAGGAGACGGTCCAGAACCTGTTGGCCACGCGGTTCGCCAATGCGCTGTTCGAGCCGGTGTGGAACCGCAACTACATCGACTCGGTCCAGATCACGGCGTCCGAGGACATCGGGATCGGCTCGCGCGCCGGGTACTACGAGCGCTCCGGCGCGCTGCGCGACCTCGTGCAGAACCACATGCTGCAGCTCCTCGCGCTGCTCGCCATGGAGCCCCCGACGGCGTTCACCGCCGACCGGGTGCGCGACGAGAAGCTCAAGGTGCTCGAGGCGATCGTGCCCCCCGCGGTGCGCGACGTCCCCGAGATGGCGGTGCGCGCCCGGTACACCGCCGGCGTCGTCGGGGGGGTGCGCGTACCCGGCTACCAGGAGGAGGCCGGGGTGGCGGCCGCGTCGCGCACGCCGACCTACGCGGCGCTGCGCCTGGAGATCTCCAACTGGCGCTGGGCGGGCGTTCCCTTCTACCTGCGCACGGGCAAGCGCCTGGCCCGCAAGCTCACCGAGATCGCGGTGATCCTCAAGCCGGTCCCGCACGTCGCCTTCCAGAGCGACGGCTCGATGGGGATCCGCGCCAACCAGATCATCTTCACGCTGCAGCCCGACGAGGGCGTGTCGGTGTCGATCGGGGCGAAGATCCCCGGCTCGCGGATGCGGATCCAGCCGGTGAACATGGAGTTCCGCTACGGGACGTCGTTCGTCTCGCAATCCCCCGAGGCCTACGAGCGGCTGATCCTCGACGCGATGCGCGGCGACCCGCTGCTGTTCACCCGCAACGATGAGATCGAGGCCCTGTGGGGGATCATCGACCCGATCCTCGAGGGCTGGGAGCAGGAGACGACGACGCCGCTGGCGGAGTACGCCGCAGGCTCGGAGGGACCGACGGCCGCCGACGCGCTGCTCGGCGACGACGGAGCCTGGCGGCGGCTGTGAGCGAGGACGTGTGGTCGGCGCAGGACACCACGCCCGACGCGATCGAGGCGGCGCTGCGCGAACTCGTGCGCGAGCGCCACGTGTCCAACCGCTCGCTCGCCCCGGCCCGCGTGCTCAACCTGATCGTGATCGTCGATCAGGACTCGAAGGCCACGGTGCGGGCCCGGTTGGAGCACGCCGGGCAGAACCATGCCTCGCGCACCGTGCTGTGCTCGGTGACGCCGGGCCGCACCGAGCTCGACGCGGTGGCCACGATCAGTTACGAGGAGCCCCACGACGGGCTCTCGGTCGTCCGTGAGACGATCGAGATCGAGCTCGGGGACGAGCATCTGCTCGCGCTGCGCACGATCGTCGACCCGGTGCTCATCTCCGAGATCCCGACCGTCGGTTGGTCGCCCGACGGGCACCGCGAGGTGGTGCGCCAGCTGCTGCCGGTGATCGACGTGATCCTGCTCGACTCCGATGACGCGCCCGACCCGCGAGCTGCGTTCGACCGGGCCGAGCTCGTCCGCCGCTCCGCCTACGTGGTCGACCTCGCGTGGCTGCGCACGACGCCGTGGCGGGAGCGGCTCGCCGCCTCCCTGGGGCTGCGCTCCCGGACGCTTGAGGAGATGCTGTCGGTGGAGATCCGCCACCGCGACGGTTCCACGGCGAGCGCGCTGCTGCTCGCCGGGTGGCTCGGCTCGCGTCTGGGCTGGGACAGCACCCCGCTGCGCGCCGGCGGCAGCGAGATAGATCTCGAGGGGCCCGAACGCACCGCCGCCGGTCAGGTGGCGGTGACCCTGCGCCGCTCCGACCAGGAGGCGCCGGGTCTCGCCGGGGTCACCGTCTCCGCCGAGCACGGCGTCGCGTTCTCGCTGCAGCGCGGCGCGGGCGGCCTGGACGCCGCCGAGGACCTGCCCGGCGGCCGGCGCCTGGAGTGGAAGATCCTCGGTGCCTCGCGCGGGGAGGGCGGCATCCTCGGCGAGGGGATCCGCCAGGCGCTGATGCGCGCTCCCACCTACGGCCCGGCGCTCGCCGCCGGACGAGCGATGTGCCCCCAGTCGGGGGCAAACCCCCCGGCGACCCCCCACCAGGTTCCGGCAATAGTCGGGGGGATACCCCCTGACGACCCCCCACAGGTTCGAGCATGAGGAGGCCGTCGTGAGCGTCACGTTCGAGATCGTCGAGGACCCCGCGCGGTCGTGCGCGGCACTGATGGTCGGCGCCGCGACCCGCGGCGGGGACATCGTCCTCGCCGGCGGCTCGACGCCGAAGGCCGCCTACGAGCACTTCGTGGAGGCGGTGAAGTCGGTCGGGATCGATCTCGCGGGGACGACGCTGTGGGTCGGCGACGAGCGCTGCGTGGACCACGACGACGGGCGCTCGAATCTCAAGATGATCCGCGAGACGCTGCTCGAGGCGCTGCCGGCGCCGCCGCCAATTCATCCCATGCGCGGTGAGCTCGGGCCGCAGGCGGGCGCGGAGGATTACGCGCGCGAGCTCGCCGCGGCGGGCGACCCCCGGTTCGCGCTGATGCTGATGGGGATCGGCCCTGACGGACACACGCTGTCGCTGTTCCCCGGCCAGGCGACGCTCGCCGAGGAGTCGCGTCTGGTGGTGGGCGTCCCCGAGGCCGGCCACGAACCGTTCGTGCCCCGGATCTCGATGACGCTGCCCGCCGTCGGCCTCGCCCGGCGGGCGGTGCTGCTCGCCTCCGGCGAGGGCAAGGCCGACGCGATCGCGGAGGCGTTCGGACCCGGCGCGAAGCCCGATCCCACGGTGCCCTCCTCGATGCTCGCCGCCCACGCCCAGGACCTCACGGTGCTGATCGATCCGGCGGCGGCGTCGAAGCTCCCGAACGGCGGCGCCCCGGCGTGAGTCCGGTGGTCGGCATCGACGTCGGCGGCACCAAGGTCGCCGCCGCTTGCCTGAGCGGCCGCTCGCTCGGCGACTCCGCGATGGTGGCCACCGACCTGTCGGGTGCCGAGGCGCTCATCGACCAGCTCGTCGACGTGGTCTCGCAATGCCGCGACGGTGACCTTGAGGGGGTGGGGATCGGCGTTCCCTCGGTCGTCGAGTTCGACACCGGACGCGTGGTGAGTTCCGCGAACATCCCGCTTGCCGACGTGCCACTGCGCAGGGTTCTCGGCGAACGGCTCGGCGTCCCGGTGTTCGTGGACAACGACGCGACGGTGGCGGCGCTCGCCGAGGCCCACGACGACACGATGACGATGGTCGCCCGGGACCTGGTGATGATCACCGTGGGCACCGGGATCGGCGGCGGGCTGGTGCTCGGCGGGCGCACCTACCGCGGGGCGACCGGCGGCGCGGTAGGGGGCGGCCACAGGGGCGGCGCCAGGCACCCGCGCGCACCGGGGGCCCCGGCCGGGCGCTTCCCGCAGCCGGGCTCGCTCGAGGGAGTCGCGGCCGGCCACGCGCTCGACTCGCTCGCCCAGATCTTCGCCCGCGAGCATCCCGACTCGACGCTCGGCCGGCGGGTCGCGGGTGGCGATTCGGTGACC
>CAXTTD010000183.1:0-4795 GCA_964246945.1 uncultured Solirubrobacteraceae bacterium
GGTCATCTCCCAGGGCACCCCCGAGGAGGTCGCGCAGGTGCCGGGCTCCCACACCGGTCACTTCCTGGCCGAGATGCTGCCGGCGCCGCGGGCCGGCCGCGGTGGGCGCGGGCGTTCCCGGGCCGGGTCGAAGGCGGGGACGAGGGCGAAGGCGGGCACCGGGTCAGCGAACGGGAACGGCAACGGGTCGGCCGCGGCGAACGGCAACGGCGCCCGGCCGCGCACCGCCCGCTCCCGCGCCACCTCCCGGTGAGTCCCGGTCCCGCCGAGCCGTTCGTCCGCCCGCTCGGGACCCCTGCGGCGGAGCTGAAGCTGTGGGCGCAGAAGTGGCGCTGGTACGAGCGCTCGAGCCTGCCGTGGAACCGGGGTCGCCTGCACTGGGAGCTCATGCGCCGCGGTGCGTTCGCCCGCTGGCCGCTGCATGGAGACGTGCTCGAAGCGCTCAGCGACGGCCGTCTCGAGCTCGGCCGCGACGTGCTGTTCGAGCCCGGGGTGTGGATCACGATGCCGGCGCCCGCGCGAGTGCGGATCGGCTCCGGGACGTTCCTCAACCTGGGGGTGATGGTCGCCGCGCTCTCGCTCGTGGAGATCGGCGATCACTGCATGTTCGCCAACGGGTGCTTCATCACCGACGCCGATCACCGCGTCGACGATCCCCACCGGCCGATCACCTGGCAGGGCTTCGCCTCGAAGGGCCCGACGCGGATCGGCGACAACGTGTGGTGCGGCGCGAACGTCGTGATCACCAGCGGGGTGACCGTGGGGGAGCGCTGCGTGGTCGGCGCCAACTCGGTGCTCACCCGGGACCTGCCGCCGTACTCGGTGGCCGCCGGCGCGCCGGCCCGGGTGCTGCGCTCGCTCGCCCCCGGGGCCGACGGCCCGACCGGTTAGATCGCTATCGCAGATCGAAGTGGCGCACGGTGACGGTGAGCGTCCGCGCCCGCCGCTGCGCGTTGCGGGTGGCGACCTTCAGCCGCAGCCGCTTCAGCTGCTGCTTCTCGGCCTCCCGGCGCAGGGCGTGGGTCTCCCGTAGCGACGCCGAGTCGAGCGTCACCCGGACCTTGCGCGAGTCACGGCGCAGGGAGATCACGAGGTGATGATCGGAGAGGCGCAGCGTGCGGATCTTCGCGCCGGACAGCGAGACACCGCGGACCGTGAGCTGCGTACGGTCGCGACGGGAGCGGAACGAGAGCCCCTGGGGGAGCATCACGGTGAGCCGCTCGAGCTTCGCCGTGCGCCGGCTCACCGACACCGTGAAGCGCATCGAGGGATGGCCGGTGGACAGACCGCCGACGGCGTCGGCGGCGAGGTGGGTCCCATCGACCGACGCGGTCGTCCCCGAGGAGGTCACCGAGGAACCCGAACCGCCGCTTGAGGGCTCACCGGAGCCGCTCGAGCCGCTCGAACCGCCGGAGCCGCCGGACCCGCTCGAGGAGCCCGAGCCGGAGGCGCTCGACGACGGGCAGCCGGAGACCTTGATGCTCGTCGACACCGAGCGCTGCTGGTCACCGCTCTGGTCGACCAGCTTCGCGGTGGCGGTGCCCGACGGGGTCCGGCAGCTCGTCGCGAACAGGCCGTGGGTGCCGCCGAGGAGGGCGACGCTGAGGTTCGTGAGCGGGATGTCGGGCAGCCCGGTGAACGATGCCGTGTTGGTGAGCAGGTTGACCGTCCCCACCAGCGTGAGCGGGAACGGTGAGGGGAACGTGAGCGTGAGCGTGAGCCCACTGCTGGTTCCGGTGAGGTACGCGTCGCCGGAGAGCGCCGTCGGGTACAGCGGCGAGACCGCGGTCACCGAGCCGACCGGGGTGCAGTTGCTCACCGAGGTGAGGCACAGCCGCCCGAGCGCCCCGATGCCCGGCGCGAAGGTCGCGGTGGGGAAGGACAGCGCGATCGACTTGCTGGGGGCCTGGCTCGCGGTCTGGGTGACGTTGGTGGTGAGCGCCACCCGATCGTCGCCGGAGTCCTTGGTCGCGGTCGCCGTGAACTGGGGGCTGTAGGACAGTGACGAGCAGCCGGTGACCGACAGCGGCGCACTCAGCGACTGAGCGCTCGCGTCGGCATAGGAGTTCACCGACGCGCGGAACGGCGCCGGGCTCGACGGGCAGGTCGTGGGGTAGCGGAGGTTGTCCAGCGTGCTCGAGATGCTGGTGATCGAGATCGGCGCGGCGTTGACCGTGCCGAGGATCGGGAGGTCGACCGTGAGCGTGTCGGGCAGCGTGAGCTCGATCGTCGCGCCCACGCCGTCGGCGCTGCCGCTCGGCCGGATGAGGACGTCGCCGGTCGAGCCCAGCTGCTCGTCGAGGCCCAGGTAGGTGGTGTACACCTCGAGCCCCGCGAGGTCGGTGGAGTTGGGCGGCGCCACCAGGTAGAAGGTGACCGGTACCGAGACCGGCGCGGGGAGCGAGGTGCCGCCCAGGCCCAGCAGTCCCCCTCCCGGAATCTCGACGTCGGGCTGGGCGACGACGGTGGCGGTGCCCACCGAGCAGGCCGCGTTCGGGCTGCTCGAAGCGGCGGTCTTCAGGCACGTGCCGCCGTCCTGGTCGGCGTTGGCCAGCAGGCCGGGCGGCAGCTGGAGCGTGAGATCCTTCGGTGAGTCGGTTCCCGAATCGGTGAACGCGAGGTTCAGTCCGAGGTTGTGCGAGCCGCCGGCGCTCGTCCCGGCGCTCTGGCCGAGCGACAGCGACGAGCTCACCGACGCCATCGCCGACGGCGCCAGGGCCGCCGCCGCGAACACGACGATGATGAGCCCGGCCAGGCGGTATCCGATGTGGCGCATCGCGTCAGCCACGGTTCAGGATCGTGGAGGGACCGTTCCCGGCCTCGGTCAGCCGCGACCTCGTGGCCTTCCGCTTGGGCTTCTGCTTGGTCCTCTTGGGCGCCGGCTTGGACTTCTTGGCCTGGTGCTTGGCCTTGGTGGCCGTCTTCGAGGCCTTGCGGCGTAGCGCCTTGGACTCCTTCAGGCCCGACGAGCTGACGGTTACGGTGACCCGCCGCACGGCCTTCTTCAGGGTGATGGTGAGCACGCCGTGGTGCAGCGACTCGGACTTCACCTTGCCGCCCTTCAGCGACAGGCCCTTGACCTCGAGGCGCTTGTGGACCTTGTGGGAGACGAACGACAGACCCCGGGGCAGCGCCACCGAGATCGACTTCAGCCCGGACTTCTTGCTCGTGCTCAGGCTGAAGCGCAACGACGGGCGCCCGCGCTTCAGTCCCTTGACGCTGCTCGTGGTCAGATGCGCGGTCGCGGTCGCGCCACTGGACGTCGTCGTGCCGCCGGCGCTGCCACTCCCGCTGCCACTCCCGGAGGAGGACGCGTTGGGGCACCCGGAGATCGTGAACTTCGACGTCGGGGTCGCCGTCTTGTCGCCGTTCTGGTCGGTGAGCGTCGCCATCGAGGTGTTGGTCGGCACCTGGCAGTTGGTGTCGAACAGGCCGCTCGAGCCACCGTCGAGCGTCACCGCGAGGCTGGTGAGCGGGATGTCGGGCAGGCCGGTGAACGTGGTCACGTTGGTCTTGAGGTTCACCGAGCCGACCAGGGTGAGCGGGAACGGTGCGGGGAAGACCAGCGTGAGCGTGAGCCCGCCCAGCGTGCCGGTGAGGTACGCCTGGCCGGTGAGCGCGGTCGGGTAGTCCGGAGAGGCCGCGGTCACCGAGCCCACCGAGGTGCACTTGCCGCTGCTCGGGCCAGCGGTGCACAGCTTCTGCAGGGCGGCGATCGAGGGCGAGAGCGAGTCGTACGGGAACGCGAGGGTCACGCCGGCGTTTGGCGACTCGGTCGCCGTCTGGGTGATCGTCGTCGTGAGCTTCACGACCTTGTCGTTCGCGTCCCGGGCCGCGGTGAGCGTGTACTGCGGGTCGTAGGCGAGTGACCCACAGCCGCTCACCGGCAGCGGCGCCGATGCCGACTGGGTGGTCGAGGGCGCGCCGTAGCTGTTCGCCGACAGCGTCACCGAGGCCGGGGTCGAGGGGCAGGTCGCCGGATAGCGGATGCCGGTGAAGGTCGAATCGATCTCCGAGACGTCGATGGGGGCGCCGTCGAGCGAGTTGGGAAGCGTGAGGTCGAGGGTGACCCCCACGCCGTCGGCGCTGCCCGAGGGTCGAATCGAGATGCCGTCGGTGACGCCGATCTGATCGCCCGCCCCGGTGGCGACGGCAAGACCCGCGAGGTCACCGGCGACCGGCGGCGGGGTGAGGTAGAAGTCGACCGGCGTGGGCACCGGGACGACACCGCTCGCGATCGCGGTGACCACGCCGGAGCCGATCTGGCAGGCCGCGTCGCCCGAGAAGTCGGAGATCGCCGTGGTGATGCACGCGCCGTTGTCGAGGGAGGCGTCGGCGAGGACGCCGGGTGGCAGGTTGAGCGTGACCGCGTCAGGACCGTCGCCCGCGGACGGGGCGAACTTAATGTCGAGCCCCAGGCTGCCCGTGCTCCCGGCGGCGGCCGGGGTGGGGGTGGTGACGCTCACCGTCGGGTTGATCGACGCCGACGCGACCGGCGCCATCGTTCCTGGCGCGGCTCTGTCTCTGCGCAATACGGCGACAAACGAGCAACGCACCACTGTCTCTACAGCGGCCGGATATTACCAGTTCCCCAGTTTGGCGCCAGGTTCGTATGAGCTGACGACTACGATGGCGGGCTTCAGCTCAACGAAAAATGCCCTGACGCTCGAGACCGGGCAGGTCCTTAATGTTCCCGTCCAATTGGCTGTTGGCAGTTCGAAAGAGACCGTTAACGTCAGTTCGCAAGCTCCGCTTCTGGATACCGCAGACACCCGTCTTCAAGAGACACTTCCCA
>CAXTTD010000183.1:4805-6610 GCA_964246945.1 uncultured Solirubrobacteraceae bacterium
ACTGCGGCCATCCCGGCCAGTGCGACGACTCCCGCGAGGGTCCACCGGCGCATTCCGTGCCACATCTTCTCTCCTCCTTGAACGCTGGAACGCCATCGTACCGCCTGTGGTGGCACAGCGTACAGTTTTCCGGCGTGGACTTCTACCGGTTTCCGGCGTGAGCTTTCGCTGACCTCGTGCGCCGGCGCGCGCGGGACGCGTCAGGCGTTCTTGACGGCGATGCCCTCGATGATGTTCGCCGCCCGCTCGGTTCCGTCCACGCCGGCTTCGAGCCGTTCGAACAGGTCCTTCCAGCGGATGACCACCATGGGGTCGATCCCGCCGTCGAACAGGGAGGCGACCGCCTCGCGCGTGATCCGGTCGCCCTCGTTCTCCAACCGGTTGACCTCGACGGTGAACCGGGTGATGTCCTCGAGGTTGCGCAGCTGGACGAGCGCCTCGGAGACCTGGGCGGCGGCATCCGCGAGCACGCGCGCGAGCCGGATCGACTGCTCCATCGGCGCCTCGATCTTGTACAGCCCGAGGTAGTCGGCGACCTCCTCCACGTAGTCGACGACGTCGTCGATCGCCGAGGCGAGGGCGAGCATGTCCTCCCGCGCGATCGGCGTCTGGGAGGAGTGGTTCATGCGATCGATGATCTCATGGGTGATCCGGTCGCCCTCGTGCTCGAGGTCGAGGATCTCGCTGGCCAACCGCCGATCGTCGGGCCAGCCGGCGAGCAGCGCGTGGAGCAGTGAGGCGGCCCGCTGCATGTTGCGGCCCGCCTCCTCGAACAGCTCGAGGTAGACGCGATCCTTCGGGGCGAACACGTGCGTGAAACGCGGCATCCACTGCGCATCCTAGGGGTCCCGACGGAGATGGCCGGTCGCTGGGTCGGGACCCCTGTGGGCCGTCGCGGCGCGTGGCCGGCCCGGCCGGCGCCGCGCTCGTGGTGGCGCCGGTTCAGCGCGTGGCCACGAGCTCCGCCCGCACGCGCGTGAGCTCCGCGTCCTCGATCGAGTAGCAGTGCTCGGGCGCCGGGAAGGCGCCCGTGCGGACCTCCGCGGCGAATTCGGCGACGCCCGCCACCATGTGCGCGCGGACGTCCCCGTAGCGCTTGGCGAAGCGAGCGACGTGGCCGTCGTAGATGCCGAGCAGATCGTGGAAGACCAGCACCTGTCCGTCGGTGGCCTCCCCGGCGCCGATGCCGATCACCGGGATGCTCAGGTGCGGCATGAGCTCGCGGGTGACGGCGGCCGGGATCGCCTCCAGCACGAGCGCGAAGCATCCGGCCTCCTGCAGCGCGACCGCGTCGCGGGCGACGGCGAGCGCGCCGGCAGCGGTGCGGCCCTGGGCGCGGTAACCGCCGAGTGCGGTGGCGGTCTGGGGAGTGAGGCCGAGGTGACCCATCACGGGGATCCCCGCCTGCACGATCGCCCGGGCGCGCTGCACGCTCGTGCCGCCGCGCTCGAGCTTCACCGCGTCGGCGCCGGCCTGCTTGACGAACCGCTGGGCGGCGGCGACCGCCTGCTCGTCGGAGCCCTCGTAGGAGCCGAACGGCAGGTCACACACCAGCAGCGGCGTGGTCGTGCCGCGCCGGGTGGCGGCGGCGAGCATCAGCATCTCGTCCATCGAGACCGGCACCGTGGAGGGGTAGCCGAGCACGGTCATCGCTCCGGAGTCGCCGACGAGCACCACGTCGACGCCGGCCTCCTCCGCGACCTGCGCGGAGGGGTAGTCGTAGGCGGTGACCATCACGATCGGCTGCCCGAGTGCCTTCTTCTCGGCGAGGCGGGGCAGGGTCATGGGCAGCGGCCGGTCGAGAT
>CAXTTD010000184.1:0-616 GCA_964246945.1 uncultured Solirubrobacteraceae bacterium
CGCAACGGGAAGACCGAAGCAGAGATCTGCCGCGCGGTACGCGGCGTGGTCCTGGAAGCTGTGCCCCCCGACGACGGCCAGCACCGGCGGCGGGCCGGAGGCTGTCGGCTGACAGGTGCGGAGCACACCCAGGGCGCGCATCAGGTGGTCGCTGCCCTTGCGGGGCTCGACGCCGCCCACGGCGAGCAACAAGAACCGATCAGTCGCTCCGACCTTGGCTCGCAGGCCGGCGATGGTGCCCGGAGAGGGGACGGCCGAGAACCGAGCCAGGTCGACGCCGTTGGGCACGATCCCGGCGTCCACGCCGTAGTCGTCGAGGAGTATCCGCTGCCAGGTGGCGGAGACCACAAACACCCGATCGGGCTCGTAGATGGCCCGGCGTTGGCAGTCAATCAACGCCGGGGTGAAGAAGTCGTCGACATGGTGGACGGTGCGCAGCACGGTGATGGGGGCGCCGGCGTCGCGGATCCGACAGGCCGCCCGGGCGGAGATGCAGTCCTGGGTGTGGACGATCGCCGGGAGGTCGTCGCCCATGGTCGCCAGGCCGGCGGCCAGGGCGTCGCCGGAGTCGAAGACCCGTTGCTCGAGGGTGCCGGCGGGCGCAGGGGCGGGAAAG
>CAXTTD010000184.1:626-4615 GCA_964246945.1 uncultured Solirubrobacteraceae bacterium
ACGCCGCCGTCCGCCCGGCCCAGGGCCATGACCACGACGTCGGCGCCCTGGTCACCCAGCGCCTCGGCCACCTCGACGGTGTGCACGACGCCGCCACGCGGCTTGGTGGAGTACGTCGCCAGGGCGACGACTGGCCGCGACCTCACGGCAGGGCGTTGACCAGGTCGGTGCGGCGGGTGGCCAGGGCCGCCGCCGCGAGGGCGGCGCGGGCTCCCGGGGGTGCGGGCGATCGGGGTGTGGCTCGAGAGCCGGGGCCGCGCCCAGGTCTCCATGAACCTCGAGGCACCTGAGCAGACCCCGCTCGCGCGGGTCCTCGACGCGATCGCCCGCCGGCTGCCGGTCGCCGATGCGGAGCTCGTGGGGCTCGCCCCGGAGGCCGCGCTTGCCGGCTTCCCCGAGGACGTGACCCTGCGCGGGCGGGCGAGCGTCGAGGCGGCACTCGCCGCGCACGCCCCGAGCGATTAAGCTGGGAGGCCAGATGGCTCAGACCAAGCGCAAGCGCCAGACCAAGCACCGCGGCAACGCCGCGGGCTCGATCACTACGCGCGGGCGCACGGGACGCCCGCCGAGCCCCTCCGAGCGCAAGAAGCAATCCAAGGACGAGGCCCGTCAGGCGCGGCTGAACCGCAGGCCGACGTGGAAGATGATGTATCAGCGGGCCGCGTTCACCTCGGTGGTGATGTTCGCGGTGCTGTTGTTCGCCACCAAGGGCAAGGGCCTCGCCGAGGCCGTCGGCCTCGCCGTGGTCGCCTTCGTGCTCTACGTGCCGTTCGGCTTCTACACCGAGATGTGGCTGTGGAAGCGTCGGATGGCAAAGCAGGGGACACCGGTCCCATGAGCGTCGAGGCGAGCATGCTCACCGTCGGCCCGGTGCAGGAGAACGCGTACGTCGTGCGGCTGCCCGGTGCACCGAGCGCGGTGATGGTCGACCCCGGCGACGAGGCTCCCCGCCTGCTCGAGGCGCTGCGCGCACTCGACATCACGACGCTCGAGGCGATCTTGCTCACCCACACCCACTTCGACCACATCGGCGCCGTCGCCGAGGTCGCCCGTGCGACCGGCGCCCCGGTCTACGTGCCCGCGCGTGAGATCGAGATGCTCCGCGACCCCAACGCGTACGTGCGCCTGGCTGGCTTCGGCCCGTTCGAGGGCTACGAGGCAGATCACACCGTGGACGGTGGGGAGACGCTCGAGCTCGCGGGGCTGAGCTTCGAGGTGCGGTTCGTGCCCGGCCACTCGATCGGCCACGTGAGCTACGGCGTGCCTGAGCACGGCGCCCTGTTCAGCGGCGACGTGCTCTTCCAGGGGTCGGTCGGCCGCGTCGACCTGCCCGGCGGCGACTGGCCGACGCTCGAGGCGTCGATCGGCCGGCTGCTCGACGAGTACCCCGACGAGACGGTGGTGCACCCGGGCCACATGGGTCTCACCACGCTCGGCGTCGAGCGGGCGACCAATCCGTTCCTGCGCGAGCTCGCGCACAATCACTAGACCTCGAGCCGTCTCGTGAGCTCGATCCAGGCCCCTCGGGGAACGTTCGATGTGCTGCCCGCCGACGCGGAGCGCCGCGCCGCGCTCGAGTCCCACGCCGCGCGCATCCTCGGCGCCGCCGGCTACGGCCGGATCGAGACGCCGACCTTCGAGGCCACCGAGCTGTTCGCCCGGGGTGTGGGGGAGGCGACCGACATCGTCCAGAAGGAGATGTACACCTTCGAGGACGACGGTGGCCGCTCGCTTACGCTGCGGCCCGAGGGCACCGCGCCGATCTGCCGCGCCTACCTCGAGCACGGCATGCACAAGCTGCCCCAGCCGGTGAAGTTCTGGTACCTCTCGAGCTTCTTCCGCACCGAGCGGACCCAGCGGGGCCGCTACCGCCAATTCTGGCAGGTGGGCGCCGAGGTGATCGGCGCCGAGGGTCCGGAGACCGACGCCGAGCTCATCGTGCTGCTCGCCGACCTGCTCGACGCGTGCGGCGCCCGCGAGGTTCACCTGCGGATCTCGAGCCTCGGCACCGCCGCCACCCGCGCCGAGTACCGCGAGGAGCTCGCCGCGTTCCTGCACGCCCACGAGGACGGGCTCTCGCCCGAGGTCGTCGCGCGGATCGATCTGAACCCGATGCGGGCGTTCGACGCCTCCGACGAGCGCACGCGGGCCACCATGGCCGACGCCCCGATCTTCCTCGACCGCCTCGCCCCCGAGGACGCCGAGCACTTCGCGGCGGTGCGCCAGCTGCTCGACGACGCCGGCGTCGCCTACGCGATCGATCCCACGCTCGTGCGCGGCCTCGACTACTACACACGCACGCTGTTCGAGTTCACCTCCGACGCGCTCGGCGCCCAGTCGGCGCTCGGTGGAGGCGGACGCTACGACGGCCTCATCGAGCAGCTCGGCGGCGCCGCCACGCCCGCATGCGGCTGGGCAGCCGGCGTCGAGCGGATCCTCCTGGCCGCCGGCGAGGTGCCGATCGCGCCCCCGAGCGTCGACCTGTACGTCGTCGTCGCCGGCGGGCACGACGGCCTCGAGGACGCCGCCCGCGCCGCGTTCGCGGTCGCCCACGAGGCACGCCACGCCGGCCTTGCCGCCCACATGGAGCTCGCCGGGCGCTCGCTGAAGGGGCAGCTGAAAGCGGCCGACCGGATCGGCGCCCGCTACGTTGCCATCATCGGTGACGACGTTGGCGCGAGCCTCAAGAACCTGGAATCCGGCGAGCAGGTCGAGCTCGAACGCACGTCGGTGATCCCCACCATCCTGCGTGGCCACCGGCTGTGATCGCGCCGCGGCCCAACCGCTACCGCGACGCGTGGGCAGGCCAGCTCGACGCCGGCCGCGCCGGGGAGCCGGCGCGGGTCTCGGGCTGGGTGCACCGCCGCCGCGACCACGGCGGGCTCATCTTCATCGACCTGCGCGACCGCTCCGGGATCCTGCAGCTCGTCTTCCACCCCGATACCGCTCCCGAGGCCTCCGCGGAGGCCCATCGGCTGCGCTCCGAGGACGTGATCACGGTCACCGGCGAGGTCCGCCGCCGCGCACCGGAGAACGTCAACCCGAACCTCGCCACCGGCGAGGTCGAGCTCGTGGTGGCAAGCCTCGAGATCCTTGCCGACGCCGACACCCCGCCGTTCCAGGTCGACGAGGACGGGCCGGTCTCCGAGGAGCTTCGCCTGCGTTACCGGCCGCTCGACCTGCGCCGCACGGCGATGCAGGAGGCGCTCGCGCTGCGCCACCGGATCGTTCGCGCGATGCGCGAGGTCCTGGACGCGCGCGACTTCCTGGAGATCGAGACGCCGTTCCTCACCCGCTCAACGCCCGAGGGCGCGCGGGACTTCCTGGTGCCCGCCCGCATGGCGCCGGGCTCGTTCTACGCGCTGCCCCAGTCCCCGCAGCTGTTCAAGCAGCTGCTCATGGTCGGTGGCCTCGAGCGCTACTACCAGATCGTCCGCTGCTTCCGCGACGAGGACTCGCGGGCCGACCGCATGTTCGAGTTCACCCAGCTCGACATCGAGATGGGGTTCGTCGAGGAGGACGACGTGCTCGAGCTGATGGAGGCGGTGATGACCGACGTGTTCGCGGTCACCGGTTTCCCGGTCGGGGCGGGACCGTATCCGCGCATGACCCACGCGGAGGCGATGAGCCGCTTCGGTTCCGACCGGCCCGACACCCGCTTCGGCCTGGAGCTCGTCGACCTCGGCGGCCCATTGTCGGCCAGTAAGTTCAAGGTGTTCTCGGGCGCGCTGGGCTCTGGGGGCGTCGTACGGGGCATCAACGCCGGGGCGCGCGAGCTGCCGCGCTCCGAGCTCGACGGGCTCACCGACTTCGTGAAGCAGTACGGGGCCAAGGGGCTCGTGTGGGCGTTCGTCGAGGACGGGGATGGCACCGGTGCGCCCACCTGGCGCTCGCCGATCGCGAAGTTCCTCTCCGCCGCCGAGATCGTTGCCGTCACCGAGCGCCTCGGCGCCACCGTCGGCGACGTCCTGTTCATCGTCGCCGACACC
>CAXTTD010000184.1:4693-6535 GCA_964246945.1 uncultured Solirubrobacteraceae bacterium
GTGCCCGCCCCCCCCCCCCGCGCCCCCCCGGGCGCCCCGGTCCGTTCCCTCGGCCCCCACACCGCCGCGGGGGCCGCCGCCGCGCGCGGCGCGCTGCGCCTCGAGCTCGCCAAGCGGTTCGCGCTCGTGCCCAAGGGCGTGCACGACATCCGCTGGATCGTGCGCTTCCCGATGTTCCACCACGACGCCGACGCCGACCGCTGGGATGCCGAGCACCATCCCTTCACCGCACCTGCCACCGCCGCCGGGGAGCCCGCGTCGGCCGCCGATCTCGACGACCCGGCGACGCTGCTCTCACGCTCCTACGACCTCGTGCTCGACGGCAACGAGATCGGCGGTGGCTCGATCCGCAACCACCGCCTCGACGTTCAGTCCCGTGTGTTCGAGCTGATCGGCATCGACGAGGCCGACGCCCAGGCGCGCTTCGGCTTCCTGCTCGACGCGCTGCGCTACGGAGCCCCGCCACACGGCGGGATCGCGATGGGCCTCGACCGTATCGTCGCCCTGCTCGCCGGCCGCGAGAACATCCGCGAGGTGATCGCGTTCCCGAAGGCGACGAGCGGCGGTGATCCGCTCACCGGCGCGCCCGCCCCGGTGGACGCGGCGCAGCTGCGCGAGCTCGGCATCCGCCGCGCCTGACGGCGCCTACCCTTCACGGGGATGGACACGCTCGCTCTCGAGCATCACCTCACCTCACCCCAGGGCGCCGGTCATCTGCCTCGTGGTGGGGTCACCGTCACCGCCGGCGGCGGGTCGTGTGGCGATGAGGTCACGTTTTCGGTGGCGCTTTCCGGGGATGGGGGGCGGATCGGCGACGCGGGGTACGTGGCACACGGGTGCGGCGCCCCGCACGGGGCGGGGAGCGCCGCGGTCGAGCTCGCGCGCGGGGCCGGGGTGCTCGAGACCGCTCGGAGCGGCGCCACGGAGATCGCCGCGGAGCTCGGGGGTCTCTCGCCGGGCAAGCTCCACGCCGCCGAGCTCGCCGCCGACGCACTGCACCGGGCGCTCGGGGGCGCGGTGTCCGCGTCCGGCGCGTTGCCCCGGGTGGGCGGCGCGACGCTGGTGGCGATGAGCGGCGGGGTCGACTCCGCGGTCGCCGCGCACCTATGCCTCGCCGCGGCCGGCGCGGGTACGGGCGGTGCAAGTGCGGGCGGTGCGGGCGGTGCGGGCGGTGGCCCCGTGGTCGCGGTGACGCTCGAGCTGTGGGCTGACCCCGAGAACGACGCGGAGCGCAGCTGCTGCTCGGCGAGCGCGGTCGGTCAGGCCCGGGCGCTCGCGCACCGGATGGGCATGGCCCATTTCACCCTCGACCTCCGCGAGCCGTTCCGCGCCGGGGTGGTGCAGCCGTTCATCGACGGCTACGCGGCCGGCGAGACCCCCAACCCGTGCGTTGGCTGCAACGGCCACGTCCGCCTCGACGCGATGCTCGACCTCGCCGACCGGCTCGGCTGCGAGTACCTGGCCACCGGCCACTACGCGCGGGTGGCGGAGACCGCGGACCCGCGGGGTCCGCTGCTGCGGGCCGCCGCGGACCCGGCCAAGGACCAGACCTACATGCTCGCGGCGCTGCGGCCGGCGTCGCTGGCGCGGATGCGGTTCCCGCTAGGGGAGCTCGTGAAGCCCCGGGTGCGGGAGATCGCCGCCGCCGCGGGGCTACCGGTCGCGACCAAGCCCGATTCCCAGGACCTGTGCTTCCTCGCGGGCACCGACCGGGCGCGGTTCCTGGCTCGCCACGGGGGGGTCGCGGACGCTCCGGGGTCGATCGTCGACGCCGAGGGCGCCGTGCTCGGGGAGCATGCCGGCCAGCACCGGTTCACCGTCGGCCAGCGCCGGGGCCTGGGG
>CAXTTD010000185.1:0-4436 GCA_964246945.1 uncultured Solirubrobacteraceae bacterium
GCGACGATCGCCCGCTCGATCCCGGTCGGTCCGATCTCGGGTCCCGGACGCCCAGCCGCCACGTTCCACTCCGTCAACCCCACGCGAGCGCAGGTCTCCGAGCTCGGCCGCGGCTCGAGGCGCTCTGGCTCAGCGCCGTCCGGGCACCGCGATCTCCGTTATTCGCGCGCGAGCGAGCGCGGTGGACACGAGGGGGCCGCTCGTCGGGCCGGTCCCGGCCACCGGCGGCTCGTCGTCTGAGCCCACCTGGCGGCGGCGCCGGCGTCGAATCGCCGCCACGGCGAGGATCGCGTAGACGCCGACCACGATCGGCGCGAAGCGGGGGGCGACCACGACGACGCCGCTGGGCGCGATCAGGAACGCGCCGAGCACGAGTAGCGCGTGCAGAACCCGGGAGCGCTGCGTGGCCGGCGCGCCGCCCAGCAGGAGAACGCCCCAGGCCAGGTACCACGGCCAGGCAGCGGGACCGCCGGCGGCCGCGAGGATCAGGGTGGCGCCGAGCGAGACGACCAGCGTGGTGACGCGGACCCGGGCGAGCAGCACCGCGCCCACGAGGGCGACGAGTGCGGTCGCGATCGTCACCGACGCGGTCTCCAGTCCGTGGACGTGGAAGGGAGCGCCCACGTCCCCGAGGACGCTCGCGATCGTGCGGCTGACCGCGATCGCGGGGGTGAGCACCAGGTGAGCGTGCGCCGGGGTCGAGAAGACCGACGAGGACAGCCAGCCGAGGCCGACCCCGCAGGCCAGCGTCACGCCGCCGAGAATGGCGAGGACGATCGCGGCGGCGGCAGCGAGCAGGCGGGCGCCGACGCGCGCGTCGGGCTCGCTGCGTGCCCACGCCACGGCAATGAACACCGCGCCCGCCAGCGCCGGCACCTTGATGGTCGCCGCCAGCGCGCACACCGCGATTCCGAGCAGGGGCCCGCCGCTGAGGGCCGCGGCCACGCCGGTCGCGAGCAGACCGACCATCAGCAGATCGTTGTGCGCGGCCGCGAACAGCGTGAGCGTGACGACCGGGCTGGCGATCGCCAGCCACACGCCGCGCGTCGGGTCGGCACCCGTCGCCCGGGCGAGTCGCGGTACGGCGATCGCCAGGAGCCCCAGGCCGATGAGATCCATCACCCGACACAGCAGCACCCCGGCGATGAGGTGCTGGCCGCAGACCGCGACGATGAGGCTGACGAGTTCGAGGAACAGCGGACCGTACGGGGCGGTCGTGTGGCGCCAGGAGGGGGAGACAGCAGCCAGGACGTGGGCGCGCCCCAGCGCGGCGAGCACGGTCGGCGTCTGGTGGTAGGGGTTGTGTCCGAGGTTGAGGATCGTCCCCTGCGCGATGTAGCTGTAGACATCGCGGCTGAACAGCGGAGGCGCCACCGCCAGCGGCACGAGCCACAGCAGGCCGATGAGCGTTGCTCGGCGTCGCGTGAGCAATGACCCGCGTCGCGCGTCTCGGGGCTCGGCGCGGTCAAGGGCGAGACCGAGCCAGGCGACGGCGAGCAGCGCCATTCCGACCCAGACGAGCGCGACGGCCACCGATTGGCTGACCGGGAACCCGGCGCCGTACCACCAGCCGACGACGTGGTCCGACAGCGCCCGCGGGGCCGCGAGCGCGGTGAGCAGCGAACCGGCGAGGCCCAGCGCCGACCATGCCCATAGTCGCCTCGGCAGGGTTCGGATCACCGGCTGAGAGTACTTCCCGTCCGGCCGGCATCCACGCGGCTACACTGCCGTCGCCAGCGGCCCTCCGTGCGCAGGCCTGTCACCTTCGGCTCCCGCCCGGTCCTCGGACGCATCGCACGATGGATCAACGAGTGGCAGCGAGACACGGTATCCAATCAGGCGTCCTCGACCGCTGGAACACGTTGTGGCGTCTGCGCTTCGCCCCCCCATTTTGGCGGTGGGTGCTCCTCGGCGCGTCGCTGGGGGCCTGGACGGCGGTCTCGGTGCTGGTCCTCCATCAACCGTTCTACCTCGGGCTGCGCCGGTTGCGGTTCTTCGACCTGCACGTCTACCGCGCGACCGCCGACGACCTGCGCGCGGGGCTCCCGATCTACAACATGCCCATCTACCGACGGATGCAGTTCACCTACCCGCCCTTCGCCGGGCTGGTGATGCTCCCCGCCAGTCTGGTGTCGTTTTCGCTGGCTGCCGGCGTGAGCGTCGTGATCAACCTGTCCTGCCTGCTCGCGATCCTCAGACTGACCCCGTCGCTCGAGCCACGGGCGAGGACCGCGACCGTCGCCACGGGGGCGGCCGGCGACCCGGCGCCGGTGAGCGGTTGGGGGACGGTCGCCCTGCTCGCCGCGCTGCTGCTGTGGAGTGAGCCGGTGACGACCACCGTCGGCTACGGGCAGATCGACCTGGTCATCGCGCTGCTGGTGGTGTGGGACCTGAGTCGACGGCCCGGGTCCTCGCTCGGCGGCATCGGGATCGGTCTCGCGAGTGGGCTCAAGCTGACGCCGCTCATCTTCATCCCCTACCTGTTGCTCGTCCGCGAGCGGCGCGCCTGCACCACGGCCGCGATCACGTTCCTGCTCACGGTGGCGATCGGATTCGTCTTCGCGCACGCCGATTCGGTGCGCTACTGGGACGGGCTGTTCCTGCATTCATCGCGCACCGGCAACGTCGCCGACGCCGCCAACCAGTCGCTCACCGGTCTCATCACCCAGCTCACGGGTACCCGGCATCTGGCCCCCGCCTGGGCGGTCCTCAACGGTCTGGTGGCGATCGTGGGCCTGGGACTGGCGGCGCGGGCAGGCCGCCGAGGCGAGCGCGGGGTCGGCTTCGCGATCTGCGCTCTGACCTCGCTGCTCGTCTCCCCGGTGTCCTGGACCCATCACTGGGTCCTGATGGTCCCGGCGTGCTTCGCGCTCTGGCGCTGGGCCGGGCGGCGGCGCGGGCGCGGGGTGCAGGTGATCCTCGCGGCGCTGGCCGTGGTCAGCTTCCTCTACCTCCCGGAGCTCCTGGGCGAGGGTGCGAGAGTGCACCTGGGGACGCTGGGTCGGCTCGCGGTGCGGCCCTACGTGGTCCTCGGTGGTGCCGTTCTCGTGGCCGTGGGCGCCGTCCTGTTGCGCGCGGGAGCCGGTCGCTCGCCAGCGTGAGCTCGCCTTCGATCGGTGCTCCCCGGTAGCGGAGCGGGGTTCTACAGACCCGGCGGGTGACGCTCGACGAACCCGGCGAACTCGCCGCCGCCCTGCGACCAGCGGCTGCCGTCCTCGGCGAGCGCGACGGTGTCGAAGCGCCAGCCGGCGATCGTCATCCACACATGACCGTTGGAGGCGTAGATGGTCACCCACCGGCCGGGGCCGGCATCGCCGTAGCTCATGAAGTCCCCGGAGACCTCGGGCGCGGAGAGCTCACCGGCCGCCGCGAGCACGTAGGACACCGAGCCCGAGCAGTCATAGCCGTCGGCCTGGAAGGAGGCGTGACCGCCGCCCCAGATGTAGGGCAGGGTGGCGATCGCGTTGCCCGCGGCGATCATCTGCCGCACCGCGGTGGGCGCGCCGGCCGGCGGCTGCACCATGCCGCTGGTGTCGACCGCGATCCCGCCGACGTTCGCGTTGCCGGTCTGGGCGGCACGGGCGGCGGCCTGCGCAGCCTTCAGCTCCTGGACGTGGAGGCGGTGCTGCAGCGTGTCGAGGCGGCCGCGCACGGCCTGGTAGCGCCCCGCGGCGTGGGCGCGGGCGTCGAGCTCGCGCACGCGGGCGCCACCCAGCGCGCTCTGCAGGGCGGCGACCTGGTTGCGCTCGCCGAGCACCGTCTCGGCGAGGCCGCGGTCGCGCGTCTCCAGGGCGCCGAGCCGGTTGGCCTCGGCGGCCACCTGACGGCGGGCGATCCGGGTGATCTGGACGATCGAGGCGTCCTGATGGCCGATCCGGCGCATGAACCCGACCTGCTCGAGCAGCTGGCGGAAGCCGTGGGAGCTCAGCACGACCGTGACGAGGTTCGGCTGCGCGCCCTCATACCCCGCGACGAGATTCGCCGACAGGGCCTTCGTGGCGAGATGCAGGCGGTTCTCCAGGGTGACGAGTCGCTCACGCGAGCTGAGCAGCTTGTCCTGGACGGTGCGCAGCTCGTCGACCCGCGCATCGAGCGTGCTCTGCAGTGCGGACAGGCGGGCGCGAGCATCGGCGAGGCCGTGGTCGGTGGCGCTGATCTGCCGGCCGTCGGCTCCGATCTGTGCCTGCAGGTCTGAGGCCGCGGACTTCGCGGAGGAGATCTGACTCTGCAGGTCAGCGGCGCCGGTCGGGGTGAAATGAGTGCCGGCCATCGCGGCGAGTACCACCAGCAGGGCGGCGACGCGTAGGGTCCACGGGTGTCGAAGGCGTGTCGGCATGCGGGGAGACCTCGTGATGAGCGGTGGGGGGCGTGCGTCGGCGGGCCCCCCCCCCCCCCCGGGGGCGCGCGGGGGGGGGGGCGGGGGGCCGGCGGGCCCC
>CAXTTD010000185.1:4446-6532 GCA_964246945.1 uncultured Solirubrobacteraceae bacterium
CTGGCGGGTCCCGCTCGTCTCGCGGGGGGGGGGGGGTGCGCGGGCGGCCCGGCCGCGCCGGCGGGCGGCGCCGTCTGCGGGTCCGCTCTACGGAGCGTCCCGGACCGCCTCGGGATCGGCCTGTGGCGGTGCGGCGCGATCACCCTAACACGGCCCGTCGTCCCGCCCCGGCCCGGGCCTGCCTCTGCAAGAGATCCTGCAAAACTCAGGATTGGCGAGTGTGACTGCCTCTCGAAGCGGCCCTTCTGGCACGCACTCAGACACCCTCGGCGCCGATCGGCGGACCCCGCTGGCATACTTGACGCGTGCGCCATTCAAGACTGATCATCGTCCTGGGTCTGATGCTCGCCGCGTTCGCGCTGGCCATCCCGGCGGGTGCGCTGGCCGGAGGCTCGGCGGGCGGCCAGCAGTACAGCGATCCGTTCGGGAGCTCCACCACCCAGACGACCGCGACGGCGAGCACCCCCGCCGCCACGGCACCGGCCACGACCGCCCCCGCGACCGGTGAAACCGGCCCCGCGAACACCGCCCCGGCGACGACGCTTGCGCAGACGACGGCCACGACGGCCAGCCCGACGACGCCCTCGACGACCGGCTCGAGCCTGCCGTACACCGGCTACGCCGATGGGTTGGTCGGGGCCCTCGGCGCCGGGCTGATTGCCCTCGGCGTCGGGCTGCGACTGCGCATCCGGCAGCGCTGAGACCCCGCCGTGCGCCGCCGCAGTCTCGTCGCCGTGCCGACGCTCGTCGTCGTTCTCGCCGTGGCCGCCGCCCTCTTCGTCGGGCCAGGTCGCACGACGAGCGCTGACGCCGCGAGCGCCCGCCCGGAGAGCGCCATCGCCACCGTCCCTCAGGGGTTCGTCGGAGTCGACGTCGACGGTCCAGTCACCGCTGTTGGTACCACCGTCAACCTCGCCGCCCAGATGCATTCGATGGTCGCCGCGGGGGTGCAGACGATCCGGGTCGCGTTCAACTGGGCGGCCGCCGAGCCGGTGTACTCGAGCTGGGCACAGGTCCCTGTAGATCAGCGTTCGCAGTACACCGACGTCCATGGCGTCCCCGTCGACTTCTCCCAGACCGACGCAATCGTCGGCGACGCCGCCCGTATGCGCCTCGCGGTGCTGCCTACGATCCTCTATGCGCCCGACTGGGACGGCGTGAGCAACCCGGCGGGCGTCGACTACCCCCGGACGCCGGGTCCCTACGCCGCCTATGCGGCCGCGCTCGTCGGGCGCTACGGCCCCCACGGCAGCTTCTGGTCAGAACACCGGGCGATCCCCAAGGTCCCGATCACCGAGTGGCAGATCTGGAACGAGCCGGATCTCGCCTACTACTGGAAGCAGCCGTTTGTGTCGGGCTACACGGCGCTGCTGCGGGCCGCCCATTCCGCAATCAAGCGCGCGGACCCGGCCGCCAAGATCGTGCTCGGTGCGCTCACCAACCGCGCCTGGGTGTCGCTCGGGCAACTCGAGCGTCAACCCGGCTTCGCCCATCTGTTCGACATCGCCTCGGTGAACGGGTTCACGAAGTTGCCGGCCAACGTCATCCGCTACCTGCAATACGTGCGCCGGGCGCTCAACCGTGACGGCGACCGCTCGACGCCGCTGCTGGCGACCGAGTTGAGTTGGCCGTCGGCGCTCGGTCAATCCACGGGCAGCTACGACTTCGACACGACGCAGGCGGGTCAGGCGAAGGACATCGCGGCGCTGCTGCCGCTCATCGGAGCGGACCGAACCTCGCTGAACCTCGTCGGGTTTGAGTACTACACGTGGATGAGCGCCGAGGCGAAGGGCGACTTGCCCTTCGCCTTTGCGGGTCTGCTCGCCGACGAGGACGGCCACGTGCACGTCAAGCCCGCGCTCGCCGCCTTCCGAGCGGGCGCGCTCGCGCTGGAGGGGTGTCGTACCAAGGGCCCGGTGGCGACCGACTGCCGTCACTGACATACGTCCTGTGCACCGGGCGCCCGTTTCCTGCCTGCACGACCTGCCCGGCTGGCTCGACGGTCGGTGGGAGATCGAGCGCGTGATCAACGACGGCGCGGGCCGGTTCACCGGCGACGCCGTCTTTCGGTCAACCGGGGGCGGCG
>CAXTTD010000186.1:0-6525 GCA_964246945.1 uncultured Solirubrobacteraceae bacterium
GTGGTCCGAGCACCCGGGCGGGCGGCCGACCGGCCGCCCGGGCCTCATCAGATCGACAGTCGGCGGGCCAGCTCGCCCGCGTGGCGACGGGCCACCGGGACGGTGGCGCCGTCGGCGAACGCAAGCTCCGCGGTGCCGCCGAGCTGTGGACGCAGCTCCACCGCCTGACGCAGGTTGACCACGAACTGGCGGTGAACCCGCGCGAAGCCGTGCGGCGCCCACCGGCGCTCGAGCTCGGCGAGCGTCACCCGCAGCAGGTAGCGACCGTCGGCGGTGACGATGTGGACGAAGTCCCCGTGCGAGCTCGCGTAGCGGATCTCGTCGCGGGTGAGCAGCCGGGTGGCGTCCCCCCGCAGTGCGCTCACCGCGACTAGCTCCCCGGCGGCGGCCCGGTCGTCCGACCGGCGTGCTCGGCGCCCGAGCCGGCCCCCGGCCGGGTCGCCGGTGCCCGGACCGGCGCTCTGCGCGGCGAGCACCCGCGCGAGCGCCTCGGCGGCCCGATAACGCGCGACCGGCTTGCGGAGGTAGTCCAGCGCGCGCAGCTCGAACGCCTCCACCGCCGCGTCGTCGTGGGCGCTCACGAACACGAGCTCCGGTGCCTGAGCGAAGCGGCGCAGCACCCGCGCGAGCTCCAGCCCGTCGAGGCCCGCCATGCGCACGTCGAGGAACACGGCGTCGAACCGGGTGCTCGCGGCCGCTCGCAGCGCCGCGTCGGCGTCGCCAGCGCACTCGACAGCGGCGACTCCGGGCAGCTCGCGCAGGATCCGCGCCAGGTCGGCGAGCGAGCGGGGCTCATCGTCGACCGCGAGGAGCCGCACCTCCGCCTGGCTCACGCGGCGGCTCGGAGCGGGGGCGCGAGCGGCCGCGGCACCGTCATCGTCACCGTCGTGCCCGCGCCGGGCGCCGACTCGATGCGCAGGGCGTACTGCTCCCCGAACGTCGAGCGCAGCCGCCGGTCGACGTTGGCGAGGCCGATTCCGCCGCCTGCCCCGAGTTCGGCGATGTCCAGTCGCTCGGGGGAGAGCCCCGCGCCGTCGTCGCTCACCGAGAGCTCGACGTTCTCGCCGGCCGGCCACGCGCGGATGGCGATCATGCCACCGGCTGCCCCCACGCCGTGGCGAATCGCGTTCTCGGCGAGCGGCTGCAGCGACATCGTCGGTACGATCGCCGCCTCGGTACCGGGCGCAACCTCGATCACCACCCGCAACGTGCCTGGCGCGCGAGCCTGCTCGAGGCGCAGGTACCGCTCGGCGTGCTCGACCTCTTCGGCGAGCGTCACGTAGGGTCGCCCGTCGCGGAACAGGTAACGGGTGAACTCGGCGAAGTCGATCAGCTGTTCACGGGCCGCGCCGGGGTCGAGGTGGATGTTGCCGGCGATGGCGGCGAGCGCGTTGTAGATGAAGTGCGGTGAGATCTGGGCGCGCAGCGCGCTCAGCTCGGCGTGGGCGAGCCGCGCCTGCTGCTCGGGGAGGATCGAGAGCTCGACCTGGGCGCATACGAGGCTCGCGGCCTCGGCGAGTACCCGCAGCTCCTCCTCCGAGGGTGGCCCGGCGTCGTGGTAGAACGCCACGAGCGTTCCGGCGCGGCGGTCGTCGACGACCAGCGGGGCCAGCGCGGCGGCGCGCAGCGGGCACGTCGGATCGGAGGAGACGAGGCGGTCGACCACGTGCACGCAGTCATCGGGGGTGTCGGCAAGCAGCCGCGAGAGCAGGTCCCCCGGGCGGACCTGCTCGCGGCCCTCCCCGTCGATCGCGAGCACCGTGGTCGGGTCGGCGAGGGCGACGGCGACGGCGCCCGTGAGCGCGCGCAGATGGGGCAGCGCCGCGGTCGCCGAGGCGACGTCGAGGCCGCGGCGCAGGTGGGGGAGGGTCGCGGTCGCCGCGTGAAGCGCCGACTGCATCCCCTGGGACTGCTCGACCGCCGAGCGGGGCCGCGCAGGCTGACGTGACGCTCGCCAGGCGAGGCGCACGGTGATACACAGCACCACTCCGATCAGCACTCCGGCCCAAAGGCTCATTAAACAGGTGTGATCGTATACATCGCCGGTCCGGCTCGGCGTCACGTCCGCCACGCCCCGGGGTCGGCGCGGTCTGCCACTGCGCCTCGGCTGCCGGTTTGCGCCTTCTGGCTGCGGGGCCGCTTGTGCCCGGGCACCGATCCCTCAGATGACGCCGAACAGGACGAGCCCGCCGATGATCAGGAGCACCGTCGCGGTCATGGTGTTGCCCCAGCGCTCGAGCCATTCGCCCTGGAGTTGGTAGCCACCGACCGCGGCCGCCAGCGTGAGCCCGACGATCGTGCCGATCGTCGCCGCGGCGAACAGCACCACCGAGATGATCGCCGTCGCGACCCCCGCCGCGGTCGCGGCGAGGAACACCGGAAGGATGGTGAGATCCGGTGACGCCGCGGCGCCGAACGGCACCATCACGGCGCTCAGCTGCCACCACGCCCGCCGCTCAGCGCCCCCGTCGTCGACGGAGTGGTGCTCGTCGGCGTGGTGATGGTCGTCCGAGTCGTGCGTGTGACCGCCGGGGCCGTGGTGATGACCGCGACCGAGCAGCTCGGCGATGATGAACCCGGCGCCGGTGAGCAGCAGCAGCCCACCCACGATCGCGTCCTGAGCCGATTGCACGCTCGAGCGGAACTGCAGGCCGATCGCGATGATGACCGCGCCGAGCACGATCGACACCAGCACGTGCGCGATCCCGGCGAGCCCCGAGAGCCGGGCGATCTTCGACATCGGGTACTGGCGCGTGCGGCCGAGCACCGCGAGCGGCACCCAGTGGTCGGGCAGGACCGCGTGCCCGAGGCCCACGCCGACCGCGGCGGCGAGGATCGCCACCGTCGCCCTCACGCCGTCACCGCCCGACCGGCCGGGCGCGCCGCAAGCCCGAGGCGCAGGTGCTCGGTATGCGAGATCGCCTCCGCGAGCAGCGCCTGCACATGGTGATCGTGCAGCCCGTAGATCACGTGGCGCCCGTCACGTTCGCCGACCACCAGCCCGAGATGCCGCAGCACCCGCAGCTGCTGGGAGACCGCCGACTGCTCCATCTCGACCGCCTGCGCAAGCTCCCCCACCGAGCACGGACCCACCGCGAGCCGGCTGAGGATCCGCACCCGGCTTGGCGTGGCGAGTGCCTGCATGGTCTCCGCGACCAGCCCCGCGGTGTCCGGGGACAGGAAGGTGAGCTCCGTTTCGGCGCCGTGACCCATGACCACATCATCGCATGAACAACGACGCATACGTCATCGCCGGAGGCCGGCGTGGTGGACTCAGGCCGATCGCGCCTGGGTGCGCATCTCGGCGAGGATGCGCTCGAGCCGCGGCTCGGTCTCGGTGTCGACGTGGCGCATCGCCGCCGCCACCGCGGGATGGACCTCGGCGATCCGGGCGTGCATCTCGTGGGCGACCGCGCGGTAGCTCGGATGCCCCTCGCGGCCAGAGCGCAGCTCGATCAGCGCCATCGCCTCGCGGGCGTTGAGGTCGAGCACGAAGCGCATGCGGTAGCCGAGGCACAGCGCGTAGGGCGCCGGCGCGAGCAGTCCGGCGGCGCGCAGGCGCGCGTACTCGGCGGCCGAGGTCTCGAGCGCCCGTCGGTAGGCGTCACCCGCACCGGCCTGCCCGACCTGCTCGGGGACCTCGGCGCCGAGGTCGGGGGTGAGCGCCTGCCACTGCACGGTGAGCATGCGGTGGCGCTGCAGGTCGCGGAAGGCGCCGTAGTCGGCGACGATCTCGAAGCGGTAGCGCAGCGCCTCGAAGCCGCGGCCGGGCCGGTGGCGACGGTTCGCGCGCTCGCCGACGAGCTCGGTGAGCATCGTGGTCCGCTGGGCGGCATCGAGCGCGCCCACCGCGGCCCCGATCTCCGCCTCGGCGTGGTCGCTTGTCTCGAACAGCAGCGCGGTGAGCAGGTCCGCCTCGGTGCCGTCGACGTGGGTGAGACGCACCGAAGGACCCGCATCTCGCTCACCACCGCCGTCGAGGTCCAGGCGCCGCGACCAGCGCTCGCCGGCCGCCGCCCGGTGCTGCAGGTACTCGATCCACTCGCCACCGCGGTCGGGGCGCTCCACGCGCGCGACGAAGCTCGGCATCACCGCCTGCACCTCGCGCAGGATCATCGCCCCGTAGGCGTGCGCCTCCGGCAGCGGGTGGGCGAGCAGGTGCAGGATGAGCTGCTCGTAGGTCTGACCGGAGGCGTAGATGCCCATGTGCGAGAGCGAGGCGGCGGGCAGCAGGCCGCGCAGCAGGTCGAGCGTCTTGGCCTTCACCGCCCGGCCATGGGCGGCCGGCGACTCGCCGTCGGCGACCGGGAACGCCGCGGCGACCCAGTCCGAGACGGTCGGGATCGCCGCCGCGTAGGCGTCGAACAGCGCGTCCATGACGGCGCGATACCGCGCGCCGAGCGCCGGCTCGACGTAGTAGCGGTAGCGCGGCGCGGCGGGCGGCGGCTCGATCGGCGCGTCGTAGGCGATATAACGCGTGGATTGCTCGAGGTAGGCGGCGAGGCGGGGGCGCTGGAGGACCTTGGTGAGGATGTTCGAGACCCATTCGCAGGCGACGTGGGCGCCGCCGAGCTGGGCGACCGAGTCGTCGCCGTAGCCGAGGAAGATCCGCTCGTACAGCCGTGTGGCCCGGCCCGCGCCCTCGGCGCCGGGGTCCGTGCCCGCGGCGCCGGCGGCGGGGCTCGCGTCGACGGCGCCCTCGAGGTCGCCGGCGAACTCGTCGACCATCAGCCGGCGCAGCGTGCCCGGGTAGCGCGAGTACCGGGCGAACAGGGCGCCCTTCACCGTCTCCGGCAGGCGGGTGAGGGCGAAGACCGGCCGGTCGAGGTTCGACACGTGGGGGCCGAGCAGTGCGCGCTCGGGCGCGGTGAGAGGATCGACGGGATAGTCCATCGGGCGGACGATCGTAGACCCCGGTGCGGCGGCCGCCCGGCTGTGTGATCGCCGTCCGGGCGGGCGTCAGTCCGGCGGCCCGCCGGGCTGTGTGACCCCCGTCTCGGCGCGCGTTGACCGTCCCGGTAGACTTTCGGTACGCATGAGTACCGACGACCGATCCGAGCGCCTCGACGTCCTCATCGTCGGTGCCGGCCTGTCCGGCATCGGCGCCGGCTGCCACCTGCGCCGGCGGCTGCCCGGCACGACGTTCGCCATCCTCGAGGCCCGGGAGGCGATCGGCGGCACCTGGGACCTGTTCCGCTACCCCGGCGTGCGCTCGGACTCCGACATGCACACGCTCGGCTACTCGTTCTCGCCGTGGAAGGACGGGCGGGCGATCGCCGACGGGCCCTCGATCCTGCGCTACGTGAAGGACACCGCCGAGCGCTACGGCGTCGTCGAGCGCGTGCGTCTCGGCCACCGCGTGATCGCCGCCGACTGGTCGGAGAGCGACCAGGAATGGACGGTCGAGGTCGAGCGCGGGGAGGGCGAGCGGGTCACGCTGCGCTGCGGCTTCCTGCTCACCTGCAGCGGCTACTACGACTACGACGGCGGCTTCTCGCCCGCCTTCCCGGGCGCCGAGGAGTTCACCGGAACGATCGTCCACCCGCAGGCGTGGCCGGAGGATCTCGACTACGCCGGCAAGCGCGTGGTGGTGATCGGCAGCGGGGCGACCGCGATCACGCTCGTGCCCGCGCTGACCGACCGCGCCGCGCACGTGACCATGCTCCAGCGCTCCCCGACCTACGTGGTTTCGCTGCCCGGGCGGGACGAGCTCGCGGTGCTCGCTGGCCGCTGGTTGCCCGAGCGCCTCGCCTACACACTGGTCCGTGCCAAGAACGTGGTGCTCCAGTCGCTCAGCTACAACCTCATGCGCCGCTTCCCCGCGCAGGCGCGCGCGGTGATCCGCAAGGGGGCGCAGCGTCAACTCCCCGAGGGCTTCGACGTCGACACCCACTTCCGCCCCACCTACGACCCGTGGGACCAGCGGCTGTGCGTCTCACCCGACGGCGACCTGTTCGCCGCGCTGCGCAGCGGCAAGGCGTCGATCGCCACCGATCGCATCGCCCGCTTCACCCCGTCGGGGGTTGCCCTGGAGAGCGGCGACGAGCTCCCCGCCGACATCATCATCACCGCCACGGGGCTCAAGCTGAAGCCGCTCGGCGGCATGACCCTGTCGCTCGACGGCGAGCCGGTGTCGCTGCACTCGCGGCTCGCCTATAAGGGCGCGATGCTTTCCGGGATCCCGAACTACGCGTTCGTGGTCGGCTACACGAACGCCTCGTGGACGCTCAAGGCCGACCTCACCTGCGACTTCGTGTGCCGGCTGCTCGCCTACATGGCCCAAGGCGCGTTCAGCGAGGTCCGCCCGCCCGAGGGCGCCACCGGCGTCGGTCGCGAGCCGCTCATTGACCTCAAGGCGGGGTACGTACTGCGAGCGCTCGAGGACTTTCCGAGCCAGGGCTCGGTGCGGCCGTGGCGGCTGCGCCAGAATTACCCGCTGGATCGCTACGAGTTCACCCGGCGCCCGCTGCAGGATGGCGTGCTGCAGTTCTCCCGGCGGGGCGGGGTGAGCCAGCCGGAGCGGCC
>CAXTTD010000187.1:0-6489 GCA_964246945.1 uncultured Solirubrobacteraceae bacterium
CGCCGAACCCCGCCCCCGCCGTGAGCACCGACGCCAGCGCCCGGCGGTACCACCCGTCGGACATCGTCAGGTTCACAAACCCCGGCCCCGCGACCTCGCAGCCGCTCAGCTCGGCGCCGAGCTCGTGGGAGAGCGCGGCGCACAGCGACTGGGCGATCTCGCGCGGCGAGGTGCCCATCGCCGGCGCGAGCAGCATCGGCGCGTTGGTCGAGTAGTCGCCCTGCCCAGCGCGCTTGGGCCGCTCGAGCTTCAGCCCCCCGGGCGCGGCGCCCTCCCCACCTCGCAGCGACACCGCGGCCGCGAGCACCGCATGCCGCAGCGCGGCGAGGGGCGAGACCGAGTCCACGGTGCTCACGCTCGGCTCACCGTGCCCTTGGCTTCGGTGCCCGCCCCCGCCGCCACCTCGAACTGGCGCTCGAGCCGCTCGAGCGCCTCGGGCCGGCCGATCGCCACCAACATGTCACCGGGCTCGATCACCAGGTCGGGCGGGGGCTGGGGGGCGAACCGGCCGTCGCCATGACGCACGGCGACGATCGCCGTCTCGCCGCGGATCTCCGTCACCGTGCGCCCGACTCCCGGGCACGTCTGCGGCACGTCGATCTCCTCCATCCGGTGGTCGGCGACGGCGACCGCGCCGCCGACCTGCGGGTGCAGGGCGACCCGCGCCATCTCCGAGCCGGAGGTCTTGTACGGGGAGATCACCCGGTCCGCGCCGGCCCGCCGCAGCTTCTTCTCGGAGTCATCGGCGGAGGCGCGCGCGACGATCAGCACCTCGGGCGCGAGCTCGCGCGCCGTCAACGCGATGAAGATGTTGTCCGCGTCGGAGTCGACGCACGCGATCACCGCCCGCGCCCGCTGGATCCCGGCGCCGAGCAGCACCTCGTCATCGGCTGCGTAGCTCTCCACGAAGCTCACCCCCATCGCCTCGGCGGTCTCGCGGTTGGCCGGCTCGGCGTCGATGGCGACGTGGGCGATCCCGGCCTGGCGCAGGTCACGGGACACCTGGCGCCCCACGCGACCGAAGCCGCAGACGATGATGTGATCTGAGTAGGAGTCGATCATGCGCTGAACGCGGCGCTCCGCGAGCAGGCCGCTCAGCTGGCCGGTCACGAAGAACTCCGCGACCGTGGCCAGCCCGTAGAACAGCGTACCTATGCCGAATATCTCGAGCAGGACGACGACCACCCGCCCCCCGGAGGAGTGTGGGTCCTGGATCGAGCCAAGCGTGGTGACCGTATCGAGCGTCCACACGAACCCGTAGGCGAGCGACACCCCGTCGGTGAGCGTGAACGCCACCGAGCCCGCGATCACGAGCGCGATGAGCGCGACGAGCAGCGCCACCAGCCGCCGGGTGAACATGCGCAGCTCTCGCCGCGAGACCTCACGCTGAGCGAGCAGCGCCCGGCGGCCCTCGGACTCCGAATCGCTGATGCTCACCCCGCCGCCGCCTTCAGTGGTGGTAGGACTCACCGGCGAGGATCTTGTGCGCGCGGAACAGCTGCTCGAGCAGCACGACGCGCGCGAGTTGGTGGGGGAGCGTCATCGCCCCCAGCGAGAGCCGGTGCTCGACCCGGTCGAGGGACAGCCCGCCGAACGGCCCGCCGATCGCGAAGCATAGGTCGCGACCGCTCATCCGCCGCTCCTCGATCCACCGCGCGAACCCGCCCGAGTCGAGCACCGCGCCGCCCCCGTCGAGCAGGGAGACGAACGCCCGCTCGGGTAGCCGCCGGGCGACCGCCGCGTCATCGCGCACCTCGACGAGCTCGAGCCGGCAGCGACCGGTGAGCAGCTTCACGTAGTGCTCGACGTCGTCGGCGAACGGGGAGCGCAGCTTGCCCACGGCGACGACGACGATCCGCACGGTGCTCCTTTTCGCGGGGGGTCGTCGAGGGGCGTGCCCCCCGACGAGCGCCATACTACGGCCATATGACCGATCCGAACCAGCCCGAGCGCCACATCAACATCCACTTCTCGCCCGACATCATGGCCGGCGTCTACTCCAACTTCGCGAACGTGAGCCACTCCGACTACGAGTTCACGGTCACCTTCGCGCGCGTCGACCACGAGGTGGAGGACGAGGAGATCCCCGGCGTCGTGGTCAGCCGGGTGAACCTGTCGCCGAAGTTCATGCGTGAGCTCATCGACGCGATGCAGGACAACTACTCGAAGTGGCTGACCCGTGAGGGGATCAAGAACCTGCCCGAGTACGGCACCGGCGGCACGACTCCCACGGGAGACGTGACCGGCGAGTACGTCGACGACGACGAGGCCTGAGCGCGCCCGCCGCCCGGTGAGCGCCGCCCCCGCGGGCGCCGTCTGCGGCGTCCTGCTTCCCAACTTCGATCCGCTGCGCACCGGCGCCCGGCTGCCGATCGCCGAGTCCGCCCGGCTCGCCGAGGAACTCGGCTTCGCCTCACTGTGGGTGGGCGACCATCTTCGCGCCCCGGCGCCCGGGCTCGACGCGCCGGCGAGCCTCGCGGTCGCCGCGGCGCTCACCGAGCGGATCGTGCTCGGCTTCAGCGTCCTGCTGCCCGGCCTGCGCGCGCCCGCGTGGACGGCCAAGCAGATCACCACGGTCGATCACCTCGCGGGCCCCGGCCGGCTGCGCCTCGGGGTCGGGGTCGGGGGCGAGTTCCCCGAGGAGTTCGAGGCCGCCGGGGTCAACCTGAGGCAGCGGGGCGCGCGCCTCGACGACGCCCTCGCGGTGCTCCCCGACCTGCTCACCGGTGCACCCGTCGACTACGCGGGCCGCGCCCTCACCGTCCACTCGCCGGCGCTTGAGCCAGCGATGGCCGCCCCGCCCCCGCTGTACGTCGGCGGCCGCGGCGAGCCGGGGATGCGGCGCGCCGCCCGCCTGGGTGACGCGTGGCTGCCGATGTGGCTGAGCCCCGGCCAGGTCGCCGAGCGCTCGGCCCTCCTCGCCGAGATGGCGCTCGAGCACGAGCGGCCTGCCCCGCGCACGGCGATGCTCGTCCTCGCCCGGATCGACGACGATCTCGCCCACGCCCGCCGGATCGCCGACGCCCACATCCAGGGCCAGTATCGGCTGCCGCTCGAGCGGGTCGAGCGCTGGACGCTGCTGGATAGCATCGACGGCGCCGTGGAGCGCCTGAGTGAATATCGAGCGGTCGGGGTCACGGAGATCCTGCTGCTCACGCTCGGGTCCGACACCCTGCACCAGTACGAACACTTCGCCGCGGTCAACGACCGGCTCACGGCGGCGACGACCGTGGCGTGAGCACCACCACCCCCTACCGCTACGACGTCTCGGCGCTGCGGGACGTGTTCGAGCGCGACTTCACCTACCTCGCGGGGGTGCGCCGCAACCGTCACCGCTTCGCGCACGCGGTCGCCCTCAGCGACGGGACCGACGCGACCCGCACCTGGACCTACGCGCAGCTGTGGTCCGACGCCGGGCGCCTCGCCGACGGTCTCGCCGGCCACGGCGTGAGCCCCGGTGACGCGGTCGTCTTCGCCCTGTTCAACTCACCCGAGTTCGCTCTGCTGTGGGTCGCCTGCCAGCGCCTGGGGGCAGTCGCCACCCCGATCAACTTCCGCCTCTCTCCCGGCGAGCTTGCCCACGTGCTCGACGACAGCCGCCCGAGCGCGTTCGTGTTCGACGCGACCCTGCAGGGCACCGCCGCCGACGCACTGACCCGCGCGACCCACCAGCCGACGCTGCGCTGCACGGTTGGCGAGCCGACCCCAGGCGGGGCCGCCCCGGCGATCGCCTTCGACCAGCTGCTTGCCGCCGGCGACCCCGCCGCCGACCTGGCGCCCCCGCCCGACACCACGATCTACGACGAGACGACGCGGCTGTACACGAGCGGCACCACCGGGATGCCCAAGGGGGTCTCGCTGCCGAGTCTCGTCGAGATCCTCTCCGCCCACGACGTGATCATGCACTTCCCGCTCTCCCCCCAGGACCGCACGCTCAACATGACCCCGTGGTTCCACCGCGGCGGGCTGTACTCGGGCGGCCCCAACCCGGTGTTCTACGTCGGTGCCGAGGCGGTCGCGCTGCGCCAGTTCGATCCCGCGACGGTCCTTGACCTCGTCCAGGCTCGCGGGCTCACCTTCCTCATCGGCGCGCCCACCAACCTCGCGATGCTCACCGCCGAGCAGCAGCGCGAGCCCCGGGACCTCTCCAGCCTGCGCGGCATCGTCACCATGGGCGCGCCGCTGGACCGCGAGGCATGCCTGCGCTACCAGCACACGCTCACCCCCCGCATCTTCAACGGCTACGGCACCACCGAGGCGTTCTGGAACACGTTCCTGCGCCCCGAGGACCTGCCCGCCCACGCCGGCTCGGCGGGCCGCGCGTGCACCGACGACGACGTCGCGGTGGTGAGGATCTACGAGGACCGGCTCGCCGACCCGAGCGACACCGTGGCCAAGGACGACACCGAGGTGGGCGAGGTCGCGGTCCGCAGCGTCAAGTCCGGCTATGCCTACGTCAACCAGCCTGAGGAGCAGGCGGAGCGCTTTCATGATGGCTGGCTGTACATCGGCGATCTCGCCACCTGGGACGCCGACGAGTACGTCTCGATCATCGGGCGCAAGGACGACATGATCATCTCCGGCGGAGAGAACGTCCATCCCACCCAGGTCGAGGCGGTGCTCTCAGAGCTGCCCGGGGTGAGCGACGCCGCCGTGGTCGGGCTGCCCGACGAACGCTGGGGCGAGATCGTCGTCGCCTACGTGGTGGCGTCCGACCCCACGCTCGACGCGACCGCGCTCGAGGCCCACGCCCACGGCCACCCGATGCTCGCCGCCTACAAGCGCCCGCGCCGCTACCGCTTCGTCGACGAGCTGCCGATGACCGCGACCGGCAAGAAGCTGCACTACCGCGTCCGGCAGATGGCGGTCGACGATGGCCGGGCCGGGCGGCTGCAGACGCCGTGAGCGCCATGCTGCCCCACGTCGACGATCCCGTGATCACCGGGATCGGCGCGATCACGCCGCTCGCCCACACCGCCCCCGAGACGTGGGCGGGCCTCGTCGCCGGGCGCTCGGGCATCGGCCCGGTCGAGTCCTTCGACGCCTCCGATCTGCCGGTGCGGATCGCCGGCGAGGTGAGAGGCTTCGACGCCGAGGCGGCGCTCGGACCCAAGCGCTCCCGGCGCACCGCCCGCTTCTCCCAGCTGGCGATCGTCGCCGCCCGCGAGGCGGTCGCCGACGCCGGCGTCACGCCTGCCGAGGAGTCCGACCGCACCGCGGTGATCGTCAACTGCGCGGTCGCCGGCTGGCCGGAGACCGACCACAACGAGCAGCTGCTGTTCGAGCGCGGGCCGGGGGCGATGAGCCCGTACTTCGTGCCGACCACGATCCTCAACATGGCCGCCTGCGAGGTGGCGATCGACCTCGGCGTCCATGGCCCGGTGAACGCGAGCGCGCTCGCCTGCGCGAGCGGGACCGCGGCGCTGCTCGACGCGCGGCGGCTGATCGCCACCGGCGAGGCCGACGTCGTCATCGCCGGGGGGGCCGACGCGGGAATCTGCCGCTCGATGCTCGCGGGTCTCGCGCTGATGGGGCCGCTGTCGGAGCGCAACGACGATCCTGCGGGGGCGAGCCGGCCGTTCGACGGCGAGCGCTCGGGGTTCGTGTTCGGCGAGGGCGCGGTGGTGTTCGTGGTCGAGTCCGCGGCGCACGCCGCCGCCCGCGGCGCCCGCGGCTACGGCACCATCGCCGGGGGGGCGCTCACCTCCGACGCCTTCCACATGTCGGCGCCGGAGCCGACCGGTGCCTACGCGGCGGCGGCGATCGCGGGGGCGCTGCGCAACGCCGGGGTCGCCCCCGAGGAGCTCGACTTCATCTGCGCCCACGGCACCGCCACCCGCGCCAACGACGCGGCGGAGACCAAGGCGATCCGGATGGCGCTCGGCGACGCCGCCGACCGGGTGCCGGCGCGCTCGCCGAAGTCGATGGTCGGGCACCTGATCGGCGCCGCGGGCGCGCTGTCGGTGATGAGCTGCCTGCTGGCGATGCGCGACTCGGTGCTGCCGCCGACGATCAACCTCACGACGCCCGACCCCGACTGCGACCTCGACTACGTGCCGCTGCACGCGCGGCCCGCCGAGGTCCGCACCGCGGCGGCCAACGCGTTCGGCTTCGGCGGCCAGAACTGCGTGGTTGTCGTGCGCGCGGTTTAGGTTTTTCTGGGAGGGACGGCTGGCGCCGTCCCCATGGCTTGGTCCGCCGTCTCCGCGAACGCGACCGCGGCCCCGATCCGCTCCACCGTCGGCGGGTGGCTCGCCAGCCGGCGGGTGAGCCAGCGGGGCTCGAGGTCTGAGAGGTTCTGCAGCGAGGCCCGGCGCTCGAAGGAGATGAACGCCTCCGGCGCCCCCGCGAGCTCCAGCGAGAAGCGGTCGGCGCGGCGCTCCATCGCCCGGGAGAGGGCGGCGGCGCTCGGGGCCAGCGGGGTGCTCATGAGCCCCGCGGCGAGCGTGAGCGCGGAGTGGCGCAGCGAACGGTTGAGATAGGGTGCGG
>CAXTTD010000188.1:0-6450 GCA_964246945.1 uncultured Solirubrobacteraceae bacterium
GGGCGCGGGCCCGCGGGGCCGCCCCCGCCCCCCGCGACCCACGCGCCCTGCGGCGCCCCCCCCCGCGCCGCCGCCGACGAGCACCCGGGTGACCGCGTCCCCGTGACCCTCGGCGAGCGCCTCGATCCGCGACGGGCGGCCGATCTCGGCCCCCTGGGAGATCGTCAGCCGCGCGCCGAACCGGGTGACCCCGTGGCGGGCGAGGTGGACCGCGAGTGGTCCGGCCGCCGAGCCGGTCGCGGGATCCTCGGCGACGCCGAGGCCGGGGCCGAACATGCGGGTGTGAACCCGATCCCCGTTGACGGCGAGCACGCTCACCCCCAGCGAGCCGAGCCTCCCGAGGGCCGGGAGGTCGGGCGCGAGGTTCGCGATCAACCCCCCATCGCCCACGACCACGTACACGTGGTGGGGACCGTTGTCGTAGCGCTCGACGGGGAGCTCGGAGCCCGCGACCCCGAGCGCCGCCAGCAGCGCCGGCGCGGACGCGAATGCCGACCAGGTGGGGATCGGCTGCTCCATCTCACCGCCGCCCACGACCGCGCCGTCGCGGCGCAGCGCGACCGGGACGACCCCGGAGCCCGTGCGCAGGCGGACGCTCGAGGCCCCGGTGCGCCGCCCGAGAACGCAGGCCGCCCCGAGTACCGGGTGCCCGGCGAACGGCAGCTCGACCGCCGGGGTGAAGATCCGGACCGGCACCGCGTCGCCGTCCGCCGGTGCGGCCCCGAGGAACACCGTCTCGGACAGGTTGAGCTCCCGCGCGAGGCGCAGCATCGTCGCCGGATCGAGCCCGGCGGCGTCCGTGAACACCGCGACCGGGTTGCCCTGCAGCGGCGCGTCGGTGAACACGTCAACGACGACGTAGCGAAGCGATGGCATCGAGCTAACCCACGGTCATCTCGCGCAGCGTGGTCACCGTGCTCCAGTTGCGCACCGTCACCCGAGCGCCGAGCCAGCCGGCGGTGAGCTGCGCGGCGAGCCTCGAGCGCGCGATCCCGTCGGGATGGAAGCTGTAGAGCTCGCGGCCGGCCACGGCCAGCCGTTCGGCGCCGGCGACCAGCGCCTGCAGGCGCGACACGCTCTCAGCGCCCGGCGCCTCCCCGAGGAACGTCACCTGATAGCGCCTGGGGTCCTGCGCGGCGGCGGGGATCGGGTCGTGGGCAACGATGGCGGACAGCTCAGCGCCGGACCGCGCGAGCACGGGAACCGCGAAGCCGAAGCGCTCGGAGATGAGCCGGCCGACCTCGGTCTCGAGCGAGACCGGTGCCCGGTCGCTCGCGAGCACAACGTTGCCGCTCTGCAGATGGGTGGCGACCTGCGCGAAGCCGGCGTCGGTGAGCAGCGTGCGCAGGTCGGCCATCGGGATCCGGCGGCGGGGCCCAAGGTTGATGCCGCGCAGCATGACCGCATAACGCGCCATGCGGTGGATCCTACGCGCGGGGCGGCGGCACTCTCGCGTCGGGGAGCGGCGGCTCGGGCGCTCAGCTCTGAGCGCGAGCGGCGGACACGACGCGGTCGCGTCCGGTGCGCTTGGCCTCGTAGAGCGCCTGGTCGGCGACCGGGATGAGACCGTCGGTCGCGGGCAGCACGCCGCACACCCAGCCGACGCTCACGGTGATGGCGAGCGGCTCGTGGCCGTCGATCGCGAACGGCGCCGCCCCGACGATCGCGTGCAGGCGGTCGGCGAGCGCGGCGGTCTGCGCGGCGTCGAGCCCGGGTGCGAGCACCAGGAACTCCTCGCCGCCCCAGCGCACGAGCAGATCGGCCGGCTCGATCGTCATCTGCAGCCGCCGGGCGAGAATGCGCAGGACAGCGTCGCCGGCGAGATGCCCCTCGTCGTCGTTGACCCGCTTGAAGTGGTCGACGTCGAGCACGATCACCCCTACGCTCGTGCGCTCGCCCTCGGTGGCGATCAGGTGATCCCGACGGCGGGCGAACTGACGGCGGTTGGCCAACCCGGTGAGCGAGTCCACGAGGCTGAGCTGGTCGGCCTGGTACGCCGTCTCGAGCAGGGTCCGTCGCTCGCTCTGGCGCGAGAGGACCGCGGCCACGCGCGCCTGCAGCTCGACCTCCGCGCACGGCTTGCGGACGAAGTCCTGGGCGCCGAGCCGCAGCCCGGCGGCGGCGTCCTCGGCCTTGGTGCGCGCGGTGAGCAGGATCACCGGGATCTCACCGAGACCGTCCTCGACCCGTAGCCGGGCGAGCAGCGCGGGGCCGTCCATGATCGGCATGTCGACGTCGAGCAGCATGAGGTCGGGGGGATCGGCTCGGCACCGCCCCAGCGCCTCGCGACCGTCGGCCGCCTCGCTCACCCGGTAGCTCGCGCGCTCCAGCCAGCGGCGCAGGATCCGCCGGGTCGTCGGCGAGTCCTCGACCACCATCACGGCGGCGATCGCCACCCGGTCGCCGGCGCGACGCTCGGCGCTCTCGGCGCTCGCGTTCATACCGGCTCCCCGGTGCGCCGGAACAGGGTGGTGCGTCCGATGCGGATCGGTTCGAACAGGCCGTCATGGGGGGCGAGGGTCTCGGCGCCGCCGAGTAGCAGGTAGCCGCCGGGCGCGAGCACCTGCGCGACCTCCCGGACGAGGGCGGCCCGTGCGGACGCCTCGAAGTAGATGAGCACGTTGCGCAGCAGCACGACGTCCATCGCCGGCACCCGCCGGCGAAACGGACGGGCGAGGTTGAGCTGCTCGAAGCGGATCATCGCCCGCACGTCGTCGCCGATCGACCAGCCGCGGCCGCGGTGCTGGAAGTAGCGGCGCAGCAGCTCGCGGGGGACGCCGCGCCGCACCTCGAGCTCCGAGTACTGGCCGGCGCGCGCCCGCGTCAGGGCGCCCGCGGAGAGGTCGGTGGCCAGGAGCGTGAGCTCGGCGGGATCGAACCGGCTCTCGCGCAACAGCATGGCGAGGCTGTAGGCCTCCTGGCCGGTCGACGTCGCCGCCGACCACACCGCGAGGCGGCGCCCGCCGTGGCTGCGCAGCCGCTCGGGCAGCACGACGTCGCGCAGCGCCGTGAACGGATGGCCGTCGCGGAAGAACAGGGTCTCGTGGGTGAACAGCGCCTCCACGAGCTGGCGGCGCAGCTCCGGCTGGCCGGCGCGCACGGCGGCGATCAGCTCGGCGACCGACTGCAGGCCCTCCCGCTCGGCGACCGGCGTGAGGCGGGTGTGGACGAGGTACTCCTTGTCCTCGGAGAGCGCGAGCGCGCTCTCGTCCGCGACGAGCCGGCGCACGTACGCGAAGTCGGCGGCGGTGACGCTCACGGGGTCCCCTCCCCCGCGGCGAGCGCGGTGACGCGGGGACCGATGTCGCGGAGATCCACGATCGCGTCGGCGAGCCCGTGGCGCGCGACCGTACCGGGCATGCTCGCGATCACCGCGGTGCTCTCGCTCTGCACGATCACCCGCCCACCGGCCTGCCGGACCGCGGCCGCCCCGGCGAGGCCGTCCTGGCCCATGCCGGTGAGCACCACCGCGAGCAGCCCCGTCCCGTAGAGCGTGGCCGCCGAGCGGAACAGGACGTCGGCGGCCGGCCGGCACGAGTTCTCTCGCGGTCCGCGATGGGTGACCACCCGGGCGCCCTGCGCCGCCCGTTCGAGCGCGAGGTGGCGCCCGCCGGGAGCGATGTAGACGTGGCCGTCTCGCACGGTGGCCCCGGCGACCGCCTCGGACACCGACAGCGGCGTGCGGCGATCCAGGCGCTCGGCGAGCATGCGCGTGAAGTTCGGGGGCATGTGCTGGACCACGAACACCGGGACCGGCAACTCGGGCGGGAGCTGCGCGAGGACCGTCTCCAGCGCGTCGGGCCCTCCGGGGGCGGCCGCGAGCCCCCCCGCGCGGACGCGGGCGACCCGCTCGCCGATGAGCGCGGCGGGACTCGCGCTCGGCAGGGTCGGCGCCGCGGCGGCTCCCGCGGCGGCGGGGCATGGTTCGGGAGGCGCCGTCCCGCCCGGTCCGCGGCCCCCGATCGCGAGCAGCACCCGCTCGCGGACGAGCGCCTCGTCGATCTGCTCCCACTCACCGCGCATCACGACGCGCAGCGTCGGGTCCAGGCGGCGCAGCTCATGCAGGGTGGGGCAGGTTCCGTCGAGCGCGACCTCGGAGTCGAGCAGCACGACGTCGGGTTTCAGGCGCTCGGAGCGGGTGATGGCGGCCCGGCCGTTGCGCATCGCGGCGACGACCTCGACCCCGGGCTCGCGGGCGAGCGCGCGGGTGACGACTCGGCGTACGCGCACCGAGTCGTCGATGACGAGCAGTCGGGTGACCGGGCCCGCGGCGACGCTCACGCCGCGCTCTCCGCGGTCGCGTCCTCGGCGCGCAGGGCGACCATCAGCCGGCCGCCCGGCAGCTCCACGACCCCGTCGAGGAGCCGGCGCAGCGCGAACGGCACCGTCTCGGGCACCTCCTGGACCGACGCGGCGTCGACCTCGACGACCTCGCCCTCCCCGTCGACCGCGAGGCTCACCGTCTCCCCGTCGAGTCTGACGATCGCGTGGGTACCGGGGGCTGCGCCGGCGCCGGGGGTGCCGAGGCGGAACCGGGCGTCGAACACGGTGACGATCTCGCCCCGCCGACTGATCAGGCCCAGCACGCCGGCCGGCGCCAGCGGCACCGGGGTGATCTCCGGCTCGACGAGGATCTCCTGCACGCGATCGACGGGGATGCCCACCAGCAGGTCTCCGACGTGCAGCGTGCAGTAGCGGGCGCTCATCGCGTGAGTGCCGCGGTCGGGGCGTAGGCGTCGATGTCGAGCACCTCGGCGACGCCGCCCTCGGCGTCCAGGCGCGCCAGACCCGCGCGGCCGTCGCTCGCCGCGACGATCAGGTCGGCCTCGGCGACGTCCTCGACCGCGTCGACCACGATGCCGACCTGGCCGCTCGCACACACGCACACGATCACCTCGAGGTCGGTCTCCGCGGCGGCGTCGAGCCGTACCAGCGGCAGCAGCGAGTCCTCGTAGTCGAGCATCTCCAGGCCCGAGCCCTGCGCCAGCCGCTCGCGCCCGACCCGCTCCACGCGCCACACCCGCGTCACCGGCACGCCGACCCGCCGGCCCTCACGGCCGCGGGCGAGCAGCAGCTCGACCCGCTCGGTTCCGGCAGGCACCTCGGGCTCGGCCGCCGGCTCGGCGGCGGACCGGCTCACCCCCACGTGCCCGGCGAGCCCGTCGAGGTCGAGCACGAGCGTGGGGCGACCGTCGGCGAGGATCGTCACCCCGGAGAACACGCGCGCGCCGCGCACGCTCGGAGGCAGCGGCTTGACGACGGCCTCGATCGGATCGCCGACCCCGTCGACGATCAGCCCGAGGCGGCGGCCCTGGCTCTCCACGATCACCGCGGTGATCGCCTCGGCCTCCGCCGCCGGATCCGACGTGGTGCCGGGGGCGCGTGCGCCGGCGGCGGACAGCGGATCGCGGGGCACAGCGAACGCCTCGGCGAGATCGACGAGCGGGATGAGCCCCTCGCGCGTCCGGTGCAGCCGGGCGCCACCGATCGAGGTCGCCTCCCCGGGCGCGAGGCTGATCACCTCCCCCACTGCGCTCTGGGGGATGCAGTAGCGCTGCCCGGCGCTGCGCACCACGACGCAGGAGATGATCGCCAGCGTGAGCGGCAGGTCGATGCGCAGCGTGGTGCCGGGTGCGTCGGGCGCGGAGAGGATCTCGATGGTGCCCCCGACCCGCGCCAGGTGCGCGCGCACCGCGTCCATGCCGACGCCCCGGCCGGACACCGCGCCCGCGCGCTCGCGCGAGGACAGGCCCGGGAGGAAGATGAGCTCGCGGCGCCCGGCGGCGTCGAGCCCCGCCGCGTCCTCACGGGCGATCAGGCCGCGTTCTCGCGCCCGCTGGGCGAGCCGCTCGCCGTCGATGCCGCGGCCGTCGTCGGCGATCTCGATCCGCACGCGCCCGCCCTCCTGAGCGGCGGCGATGGTGATCCGGCCGGTGGCGGGCTTGCCGGCGGCGATGCGCTCGCCGGCCGACTCGAGGCCGTGGTCGACGGCGTTGCGGACGAGGTGGACGAGCGCGTCACCCAGTGCCTCGTTGATCGTCCGGTCGACGCCGACCTCCTCGCCGGACAGCGCCACCGCGACCTGCTTGTCCAGGGCGACGGCGAGATCCCGCGCGATCCGCGGGACCCGGCGCATCACCGTCCCCAGGGGCTCAAGCCGCGCCCGCCGCACGCTCTCCAGCAGCTCCCCGGTGGACCGGCGCAGGTGGCGGTAGGTGTCCACGAGCTCCCCGCCCGACTCTCCGGCGGTCAATTCGGCGAGACGGCCGCGGACGAGCACCAGCTCGCCCGCGAGGTCCATCAGCGTGTCGAGCAGCCCGGCGTCGACCCGGATCGAGGTCCCGGGCCGCAAGGGCGGCAGTTCGAGCGCCGGCGCCCGCGCCGCCCCGGGAGTGTGGGGCGGCACCGGCGGGGGGGCCCGGACGCTTCTCGAGGTCGCCCGCGGCTACG
>CAXTTD010000189.1:0-1065 GCA_964246945.1 uncultured Solirubrobacteraceae bacterium
GCCGATCACCTGCCCCACGGTCACGGTCTCCCCGTCCTGGGCGAGGATCTCGATGATGGTGCCGGCGGTCGGGGCGGGCAGCTCCATGTCGACCTTGTCGGTCGAGATCTCGACGATCGTGTCGCCGTCCGCGACGGCGTCGCCGACCTTCACCGACCACTCGAGGATCGTCCCCTCGGTGACCGACTCCCCGCCGGCCGGGGTGACGATGTCGACGGTCTTGCCGGCGCTCGCCTCCGCGGCGGCGCTCGACTCGGCCTCGGCCTGGGCGCCGGCGGTCGCCTGGGCGGCGGTGGCCGGCGTCCCGTCGCCGGCGTCGATGGTTGAGGCCCCGTTCGCCCCATTCGACCCGTTCGTCTCCGGGGCCTTGGACCCGTTGGCCTCGCCGGGGGATGACGGCGCGTCGCCCGTCGCGATCTCGGCGAGCACGGCGCCGATCTCCACCGTGTCGCCCTCGGCGACACGGATGCGCACGAGCGTCCCGGCGACCGGCGAGGGAACCTCGGCGTCGACCTTGTCGGTAGAAATCTCAACAAGCACCTCGTCGACGGCGATGGTGTCACCCTCGGCCTTGTGCCACTCGAGGATCGTGCCCTCAACGACGGAATCGCCCATCGCGGGCATCTGGACTTCGACGGTGTCGGTCTGCACGGACATCGGGCTGCTTCTCCAGACTACTCGGTGGTGCGGGAACGACGCCGCTGCTCGTGGATGAAGCCGAGCGAGCCCGCGAACGGACCCAAGCCGCCGAGCACCGCGATCGTCACCGCGAGCCAGAACGGGATCACCTTCGCCTTGGCGGCGGCGATGCACACGAGCGACATCGCGATCCACAGCACGCCGTGGGAGAGGCCGAGCCAGAACGTCTCGGGCTGCGGTCCGCCGAGCGCGAATGCGCACACCAGCAGGCCCAGGTAGACGAGCGAGTGGGCGAAGGAGGCGACCTCGAGGCGTACGAAGGTGACCGGCCCCATCCGCCGCCCGGCGGCGGCGGGGCGCGCGGCGGTCCCCGCGCCCCCCCCCGGCGGCGGCGGCCGGGCGGGCGCGGCGCGCGGGGGGGGGGCG
>CAXTTD010000189.1:1075-2335 GCA_964246945.1 uncultured Solirubrobacteraceae bacterium
CCGCCGCTGCGCGGGGCGGGCTCCAGCCCCGGACCCGGTCCCGGGCTCAGGAGAGGAGCGCGGCGGTGAGGCGGAGGGGCTCGTCGGCATGCTCGGGCCACTGTTCGGGATCGGCGGGCCACCACTCGTGGGCGTCGTGCTCGGGATCGGCGGTGACCCTCGCCCCGGCCGGCAGCCACGCCTGACCGACGAGCATCGTGATCTGCGTCGGCAGGCGGATCAGCGCTTCCACGGTCAGCCGCTCGGGCGCGACCGACCACTCCTCGCGGAGCTCCCGGGTGAGCGTCTGCACCGGGTTCTCGTCGACCTCGACCGAACCCGCCGCGCCGAGCGCCCAGCGCCCGGCCCAGGTCGCGAGCCACTGGGCACGGCGCCCGGCCAGCCAACGGCCGTCGGCGTCGCGCACGACGCACAGCGCTGACAGCGAGCCCGCACCGCCGCCGGGCAGCAGACGCAGCGCCCACCGCACCGGCTCGCACTCGAGCCGCAGCGTGTCCCCGTCGACCGTCCAGTCCCGCAACCGCGCGGCGAGACCGTCGTGACTCGGTGAGTCGCGCTCGCGCAGCGCCTGAAGCGCCGCGTCGGCGGCCGCGACCGTCGCCGGCGAGGGGTCGAACGGCTCGCTGCGCCAGCGGACCCGCACCGCGTCGGGCGCCCACGGACCGCGGGCGAGGACTCCGGGCTCGTCGACCATCCTCATAACGTACCGGCGCCCGCCGCGCGCTCGGGCCAGGTCCCGCGGAGCACGCAGACCAGGACGATCGCCGCCAGCGCCGCCCCGCACAGCAGGATCACCGAGCCGCGCAGCACGAGTTGCAGCTCGGCGATCACCAGCGGGGAGGCGAAGCCGACGTAGGTGAGTGCGTAGAAGATCGCGGTGAGCGACGCGAGCTCACCGGGGGCGGCGAGCCCCTGAACCTCGATCAGGCCCGACACGAGGCACAGCCCGTAGCCGGCGCCGAACAGGACGTCGGCGGGAATCACGAGCGGCCAGCTGCCGCGATCGACGGCGAGCGCCGCGACAAGCATTGCCAGGAGCGCGCACAGCAGGCCGACCGCGAGCCCGCGGCCCGGCCCGCGCGCATCCAGGCGCCGGGCGAGCGGCTGGACGGCCACCCCGACCCCGAGCGTGAGCGCCGCGGTGAGCGCCGCGAAACCGACCTGGAAGTGACCGAGGTCGGCGGCGAGGAGCGCCGGCATCGCGGCGAACGCGACCGATGGTGCGATGACCACCCACGGCGCGGCGGGGGGGGCGGCCCC
>CAXTTD010000189.1:2442-4655 GCA_964246945.1 uncultured Solirubrobacteraceae bacterium
GGGGACGAGGATGCCGCGCCGGGCGGCGAGGGGGCTCGACGCGAGGGTCTCGGGCGCCGAGCGCCCGGGGCCGAGGACGAGCGCGACCACCGCGAGATGCGGCAGGTAGGCGACGAGCAGCGGATCGGGGCTCCACTGGGCGAGCAGGCCGGCGACGAGCGGTCCGAGCCCGAACCCGGCGGAGAGCGCGATCGCCGCCCGCCGGGGCCCCGCCTGCGGCCCAGCGCCCGGATCGTGGGGCGGGCCGGAGAGCTCCTTGACCCACGCGGTGCCGGCGGCGAACGCGGCGCCGCTGCAGAGGCCCGCCAGCAGCCGGCCGAGGTAGAGCAACCCGAGCGCGTGGTCCCCGGCGATGAGCAGGACGGTCGCGACGCCTGACAGGAGCCCCGCGCCGCAGGTGATCGTGCGACGTCCGCGGCGGTCGGAGATCGGCCCCAGGATGAGCAGCGCCGGGATGAGGCCGAGCGCGTAGATCCCGAACAGGGCGTCGCCGGTGCCATCGGAGAGGCCGCGGTGCAGCGTGTAGGCGAGCAGCAGGCTCGAGAACTGGTTGGCCCCCCAGCCGACCGCGAACATGACGCCGCAGGCGCGCAGCCAAGCGGGTCGGGCGCTCATCGCGACGGGTATAGCGGGCGGCGATACGGTGTGCCGGTGAGCACCCGCACCGTGCACCGCGTCGTGTCGGAGTCCGTGTTGCGGGAGATCATCGGCGGCGGACCCACCGCCGTGGTGGCAGCCAAGATCGTCGATCACGTGAGCGAGCTCACCCGGCGTTTTGTCGAGGCCTCGCCGTTCCTGTGCGTCGGCACCGCGACGGCTGGGGGCGGGCTCGACGTCTCCCCGCGCGGCGACGCGGCGGGGTTCGTGCGGATCCTCGACGAGCGCACGCTGCTGCTGCCCGAACGGCCGGGCAATCGCATCGCCGACACGCTTGTCAACCTGCTTTCCGACGACCGGATCGCGCTGCTGTTCCTCATCCCCGGAGTTGGGGACACCTTCCGGGTCAACGGGACGGCGATCATCACCGACGACGCCGAGTTGCTCGCGCACTCTGCGGTGGACGGACGGATTCCCCGGCTGGGGATCCTGGTGCACGTGCTGGAGGCCTACCTTCAGTGCCCGAAGGCGCTCATCCGCTCGGCGCTGTGGGACCCCGAGCGCCACGTCGCACGGGACTCGCTGCCCTCGCTCGGCGCGGTGCTGCGCGAGACGCAGACCGCGGGGTTCGACGCCGAGACCTACGCCCGCGAGCGCACCGCGCGCTACGCCCGGGGCGACGGGCTGTACTGACCGGGCAGGCGATAGATCGCCATCGGCTCCTGGGCCGGCTCGGTGGCGACGGGGCGGAGCGCGAGCCGCTGAAAGCCGTTCTTCTCGAGCACCCGCCGTGAGGCGCGGTTCTCCGCGTCGGGATCGACCACGATTCCGACGTCCGGGCGCCGGCGACGGACCTCATCGACGAGGGCGGCGATGAGCTGGGTGCCCAGTCCGCGACCGATCGCCGCCGGGTCGCCGATCGCGTAGTCGAATCCGCAGTCGCCCGGCTCGGCTCCGAGCGCCAGGATCTCGTCGGAATTGATCGGGTACCACTGACACCAGCCAATGGGTGTCGCCGTTTGATCGTCCTGTGGCGCGGCGGCCTCCAGGACGACGAGCATCCGCACCGATTGGGGCTCGTCACCCGTTACCCGGCGCCTCAGCTTCTCGATCTCGGCCCCGACCGCCAGGCCCTCACCCCGCCAGCGCGCGACATGCGGCTCGCGCAGCCACACGGCCACGAGGGGGAGGTCCGCTTCCGTCATCGCGCGCAGATCGATCGAGTCCCGCGCCAGCGCGGGCCCCCGGTCCCCGAGCGGACCGGTGAACCTTCGCCCCCGGGGCGTCCGCCTCGCACGCACCGTCCGATTGTTCCATCCACATATCGGCCTCGGTAGCTACCGCGCGTGGTGTCCAGTGAGACCGTCGATTCATGGAGCTCGCCGACGCGGGCGTGGGCGCGCTCGATGAGGCGTGGTGCGTGGCCTTCGACCAGGCATGGCAGGCGCTGCGCGCCGACCGCGGCGATTCGGATTGGACCGTCGCGGACGAGCTCGGTCGCTTCGCGACGCTCATTGCGTTCCTCGGCCCGCCGCCCAGCGGTCGCTACGCGACATGGGTTCGCGACCACGAAGCGGCGGGGGGCGACCCCCCCGCCCCCCGGCGCCCCCGCGGCG
>CAXTTD010000189.1:4665-6450 GCA_964246945.1 uncultured Solirubrobacteraceae bacterium
CCCTCGGGGGTCGAGGTGGCGAGATAGGTGAAGATGTCGTGCAGGTTGACGGCGCCGGGAATATGCCCCGCGGCGTAGGCGGCGGGCGCGCGCGTGTCGATCACGACGACGTCCGGCCCGCCGCGCCGCGCGGGGCGCGCGGCCCCCGCGACTGCCGGGGGACGGAACTGGTGGAGCTCTCAGTCGAGGAGGCGTTCGCCGAGCTGTGGCCGCGGCCCCGCGTGCTGGGCGACCGGCCTCGCACACCTGGGGTTGCCCACATGGGTTGATCCGTGATAAGAGGTCCGGACCTCGACTGACAGGAGGAGGGCAGCCATGGGCGAAGCGTCAGCCGCCGACACGCCATACGGGCGGTACATCACCTCGGAGGGGTGGTTCGTCGTCAACCTCGGCGACACGCTCGCCGTGCACAATTCCGAGAAGGGCGGCACGAGCTACCCGATCGAGTCCGAGGAGCACCCGTTTGCCGACTTCGGCGTCCACCTCAAGGTGATCGAGCCCGGCGTGCCGAGCGCGCTGTACCACTCCGAGGGCGCCCAGGAGGGGTTCCTGGTGCTCTCCGGCGAGTGCACGCTGCTCGTCGAGGAGCAACAGCGGGCGTTACGACGGTGGGACTACTTCCACTGCCCGGCCGGGACGGCCCACGTGTTCGTGGGCGCCGGGGCGACGCCGTGCGCGCTGCTCATGATCGGCTCGCGACCCGACCAGCCGATTCACTACCCGCGCAGCGAGGTGGCGGCCCGCCATGACGCGTCGGTGCCGCGAGCGACGAGCGATCCCGAGGCGGCCTACGCCGACTGGCCCGGGGAATGGCAGCCCACCCGCCGCCCGTGGCCGCCGCCTGATTCGCCGGTGCCGCCGGATGCGCTGGGCTGAGCTCGAGCCGCCCAGCCGCGACTCGCCGGGCTTGGTCGGGCCCGGCTGATCGAGCCCGGCGTCGTGCTCGTCGGCACGATCCGCCACGACGGCGCGCCGCGGATCAGCCCCGTCGACCCGCTGCTGTAGGCGGGCGAGCTGTGGCTGTCGATGCTGCTCGGATCGCGCAAAGGCCGGCCGACCTGCTGCGCGACCCCCGGATCCTCGTGCACGGCATCGTCACCTCGCGCGAGGGCCGCGACGGCGAGTACAAGCTCCGGGGTCGCGCCAGAGTCGAGGAGGCGCCGGAGCGCCTGCGCGGCTATGCCGATGAGGTGGCGGCGGTGCAGCTCGGGTGGACGCCGGAGGTCGGTCGCTTCCATCTGTTCGCTGTCGAGGTCGAGGAGGTCTCGTTCATCCGCTACGAGCCAGCGTCCGGCGATCAGTTCGTCGCGCGCTGGCCTGCGGGTATCGAGTTCGTGCGCCGCGGTACCTCCTCGACCTCGCTGGGACCGCGCGAGCCCCACCAGGAGCTACTCGACCCCTGAGCCCGACGACGAGGCACGGGACCGCCCCTTCACGGAGTGGCGCTCGCGCCGGCGTGCGGCCGAGGACCGACGCACCGTCACCATGCTCGACCCGTCCGCGCCGCCCAGCGCCGAGCGCGGGGCGGCAATCACTCCGGCTCGACGTCAGTCCCGCGGAGGCTGATCGCGGAACCCCTGGATCGCACAGATCATCCCGACCCCGGTCGGTTTGCGCCATCGACCGGTTCGCGACGGTCCAATGGCCACTTCTCCGCGGTATCCGCGGCGTTTCGGACAATGACCTGCGAACGGGCGACGTGTGTCACGAAATCGACGGTGGCCCCACTGCCTACATCGCTCCCCGGCCGGGGCGCGGGCGGCCGGGGGCGAGAGCGGGTGACCG
>CAXTTD010000190.1:0-550 GCA_964246945.1 uncultured Solirubrobacteraceae bacterium
GCACGCGTAGGCCAGCGCGACCCCGACCGGATCGTCGGCGGGGGTGGGGCGGCCCCGCGGCCCGGGGGGCCGCGCCCCCCCGCGGGGGCCCCCCGCGCCCCCACGGGTACCGGGGGCCCGCCGGAGCGCCGCCTCACGCCGGATCGCAGCGTGGGCGTTGAGCAGGGTGGCGAGGCGCTCGAGGTTGCGGCGGTAGGGCGCGGGGACGATCGCGACCGCGCCGCGGGCGGTGAGCTCGCCGCGGATCGCGTGGGCCGCCGGCCCCACGAGGACGTAGTCGAGGCGTCCGGCGTTCAGCCAGCGGAGCACCGCGACCCATCGCTGGTCGAGGTGGTCGAGACCCGGGGAGAGGATGGCCGGCGTCGAGTCGATGTCCGGCGAGCGGTGGCGCAGGGGCATGGACACGGTTTCGCCCCGCCGGCCAGGGTTCCTGCCCGGCCGCGACAGCCGGTACGCTCGATGCGAGCAAGATGGACGACACGGGACTTCAGTCGCGGCGCGCGGCGCGCGCGCCCGCGCGCCGCCGGCGGGGGCGGCGGCGCCGCGGGGG
>CAXTTD010000190.1:560-6446 GCA_964246945.1 uncultured Solirubrobacteraceae bacterium
CGACGATCGCCGCCGCCTGGATCGGGCGGATCATCGCCCTCGGGCTGCTCGCCACCGCGGCGGTGGTGCTCGCGGTGATCGTGCTCACGAACGGCAGCGGAAGCGGCGCGTCGCACCCAGCTCGATCGCGCGCGACGGCCGACGCCCGCTCAGGCACGCGCGCTCACGCGGGAGCCTCGGGCCACGGCGGCTCGGGCCACGGCGGCGCCCACCGCAGCGCGATCGTCGCCCACCTCGGCCCCGCGACCGGTCGGCCTGGGGACGCCCGGGTGCCGATCCTCATGTACCACGTCATCAACCCACCGCCGGCGGGCGCCCCGTATCCCGGGCTGTACGTGCCGGCGCCTGAGTTCGCGGCTCAGATGCAGGCGCTGCACCGCGCGGGCTGGCACGCGGTGACCCTCGACGAGCTGCGCGAGAACTGGCAGCACGGCAACCGCCTGCCGTCCAAGCCGATCGTCATCACCTTCGACAACGGCTACCTGTCCCAGTACGCCAACGCGCTCCCGATCCTGCGTCGGCTGCACTGGGCCGCGGTGGAGAACCTCCAGCTCACGGGGCTGCCGCCCTCCCAGGGCGGGATGACCACCGGGCAGGTCCGCGCGCTGCTGCACAGCGGCTGGGAGCTCGACACCCAGGGGATCAGCCACGCCGACCTCGTCGAGCTCGACGCGAGCGAGCTGCGGTACCAGATCGACCACGCCCGTACGCTGCTGCGCGCGCGCTACCACGCGCCGGTGAACTGGTTCTGCTACCCGTCAGGCCAGTACGACCCCACGGTGGCCGCCGCGGTGAAGGCGGCGGGCTTCGTCGGCTCCACGAGCGTCGTCCCCGGCTGGGCGAGCCCCGCCGACAGCCCGTACGCGCTGCCCCGGCTGCGGGTACTCGGCGGCACCACCCCCGGGGCGCTGCTCGACCAGATCGCGGACACGGCCGGCGAGCCGGTCACGCCCCCCTCCGACACGTCAAGCTCCTCGTGAGCGTCGGCGCCCTCGACGGGCACCCCAGCGGGCGCACCTGGCCCGCGGGCCTCAGCGAGCGGATCGTCCCCCTGCGCCATCCGCGCCCGCTCGCGGGGCTCGTGAGCATCGCGGTGGCGGTGACGGTGGCAACGGCCGCGATCTCGGGGCTCGAGCATCTCGCGCCGGTCGTCTCGCTCAGCGTCGTCTACCTGCCCGCGGTGCTCCTCATCTCGGTGTACTGGGGCCTGCTCCAAGGGCTCGCGTGCTCGCTGCTCAGCGCGGCCGCGTTCAACTTCTTCCACGTCCCCCCCACCGGACGCTTCACCGTCGCCGACGGACGCAACTGGGTCTCGCTCGTCGCCTTCGTGGTGGTCGCGGTCGTCGTCTCGGCGGTCGCCGATCTCGCCCGCGCGCGCACCATGGAGGCCGATCGCCGCAGTCGCGAGGCCGACCTTGCCGCCGCGATGGCGCGCGAGCTGCTGCTCGGCGAGGACACCGAACGGGCGCTCGGCTCGACCGCCCGCCGCGTCGCCGAAGCGCTCGGGCTCGGCTCGGCGGCGATCCTCACCGGAGGACGCGTGGCGCCGTTGCCCGATGGCTCCCGCGAGCATGCGATCCCGCTGCGCGGGGCCGAGGGCGAACTGGTGGCGACGCTGCGGGTCCCCGGGAAGCTCGATCCCGCGACCGAGCAGTACCTCCGCAGCGAGATCGCACCGACGCTCGCCGCGCTGGTGGCAATCGCCCAGCGACGCGAGGAGATGCAGGCCGAGCGGGTGCAGACCGAGGCGCTGCGCCGCTCCGACGACATCAAGACCGCGCTGCTGCGGGCGGTCTCCCACGACCTGCGCACCCCGCTCACCTCGATCGTCGCCGCCGGCCACGCGCTCGGCTCCGCCGCGCTCGCCGCCGAGGACCGTCGCGAGCTCTCGGAGTCGGTGGTCTCCGAGGCGGGGCGGCTCGCCGACCTCGTGGACAAGCTGCTCGACCTCTCACGGCTGCAGGCGGGCGCGGCGCGCCCGCGCGCGGACTGGGTGTCGCTCGAGGAGATCGTCGCCACCGCCGCCGAGGCCCGGAGCGGCTCGGCGCTGCCCGTGCAGCGCACGGTCGACCCCGCGGTCCGGGAGAGCCGCGCCGATGCCGCGCAGCTCGTGGGGGCGATCGCCAACCTGCTGGAGAACGCCCGCCGCTACGGCGGCGGGCAGCCCGTGCACGTGAGCGTGCGCCGCTCCGGTGAGCGGGTGCTCGTCTCGGTCGTCGACCGGGGACCCGGCATCGACCTCGCCGAGCAGCCGCGCATCTTCGAGCCCTTCTACCGAGTGCCCCGGGCGGGGCGGACGAACGGCGCGGGCGGCGTCGGCTCGGGACTCGGCCTCGCCATCGTCAAGGGGTTCGTGGAGGCCAACGGGGGCACGATCTCGGTGCGCTCACTGCCCGGCCAGGGCACGAGCTTCGTGGTCTCGCTGCCGATTCCGGACGTCGTGGAGGCGAGCCGAGCATGAGCGCGGAGAACGGCCACGGGCAGCACCGGCCGCGGATCCTCGTCTGCGACGACGAGACCCAGATCCTGCGCGCCCTGCGGGTCATCCTGCGCGACGCCGGGTTCGAGGCGCTGCCCGCCTCCGACGGCGAGGAGGCACTCGACCTCGCCGCCGTCTCGCGCCCGCAGGCGGCGATCATCGACCTGGTGCTGCCGGACATGGACGGGATCGAGCTGTGCCGCCGGCTGCGCGAGTGGACCGCGATGCCGCTGATTGTCCTCTCCGCGGTCGAGGACGAGGACGCGAAGGTGCGCGCGCTCGCGGTGGGCGCCGACGACTACGTGACCAAGCCGTTCGGGCCCCGGGAGCTGATCGCCCGGGTGCAGGCGAACATGCGGCGCACCGAGCCGGGACGCGAGACGCCGCTGATCGAGACCGGCGAGCTCGCCATCGATCTGGCGGCGCGGACGGTGAGGATCGCCGGCGCGGAGGTTCGCCTCACCCCCACCGAGTTCAGCCTGCTCGCGCTGCTCGCGCGCAACCGCGGACGCCTGATGACCCACCGGGACCTGCTCGTCACCGTGTGGGGGGCGGGCTACGGCGACGACACCCAGGTGCTGCGCGCCCACATCGCCAACCTGCGCCGCAAGCTCGACGGGCCGGCCGGGCGCACCGGCGAGCACGGGGCCTACATCCGCACCGACGCCGGGGTCGGATACCGGTTCGCGGCATGAGCGACGAGCGGCGACGAGCGGCGAGCGGTCGGGCGACCGGCTCCGTGGCCGGCCCGAGCGCCGAGCCCGACGGCACTGCGGGAGCGCCCGGGCGACGCAGCCTCAACGAGGCCGGCCACAAGCTCGACCGCCAGCCGGGTCCGCACCGCGAGCGGGTCCGCACCGAGTCCGAGGCGATCCGCGACGCGAACGACGACGAGCGCGACGTCAGGCTGCACGCCGGCCGCGCGGTGCTCGGACTCGGGGCACTCGGGGTCGTCTTCGGCGATCTCGGAACCAGCCCGCTGTACACGGTCCAGACGATCTTCACCCACGAGCACGCGGCGCACACGGTGACCGCGGCGACGGTCTACGGGATCGACTCGCTCATTTTCTGGGCGCTCATCATCGTCGTCTCGATCAAGTACGCGGGCATCATCATGCGCGCCCACAACCGCGGCGACGGCGGGATCATGGCCCTCGCCGCGCTCATCCAGCGCCGCCGCGTCCCCCACGCGTTCGTGCTCGCGACCCTCGGCATGCTGGGCGCCGGCCTGTTCTTCGGCGATGGCATGATCACCCCGGCGATCTCGGTCACCTCCGCGGTCGGAGGCCTCAAGGTCGCCACCCCGAGCCTCGCGCACCTGGTGGTGCCGATCTCGCTGGTCATCCTCGTCGCGCTGTTCGCGGTCCAGCGGTTCGGAACCGGCCGCGTCGGCTGGCTGTTCGGGCCGGTCATCCTCGTGTGGTTCATCGTGATCGCGGTGGTCGGTGGCCACGAGGTCGCGCTGCACCCGAGCGTCGTGCAGGGCCTGTCACCGACCTGGGGAGCGCGCTTCCTGTTCAAGCACGGGGTCGAGGCGTGGCTCGCCCTCGGCGCGGTCGTGCTGTGCGTCACCGGCGCCGAGGCCCTGTACGCCGACCGCGGCCACTTCGGCGCGGGCCCGATCCGCATGACCTGGTTCTCGATCGTCCTGCCCGCGGTCCTGCTCTCCTACCTGGGACAGAGCGCGCTGGTCCTCCACGACCACCAGGCGGCCAGCAACCCCTTCTACCTGCTCGTGCCGGGCTGGGGACGACTGCCGATGGTGATCCTGGCCACGATGGCTACGATCATCGCCTCCCAGGCCGCGCTCACCGGTTCGTTCTCGATCGCCAAGCAGGCGGTGCAGCTCGGCTTCCTGCCGCGACTGCGCATCGTGCACACCTCCGAGCAGGAGGGCCAGATCTACGTGCCGGCGCTCAACTGGACGATCTGCGTCGGGGTCGCGGTGCTCGTCCTCGTGTTCCGCTCCTCGACCCGGCTGGCCGACATCTACGGGGTCGCGGTCACCGGCACCTTCGTGCTCGACACCACGCTGTTCCTCGCCGTGGCGCGCGCCCAGTGGAAGATTCCGCGCTGGCGGCTGGCGGTGCTCGGCGGGGTCTTCTACTTCGTGGAGTTCGCGTTCTTCACCTCGAACCTCACCAAGGTCGCCCATGGCGCGTGGCTGCCACTGTCGATCGGCCTCGCGGTCGCCCAGGTGATGTTCACGTGGCGGATGGGCCGCGACGTCATCACCCGCCGGCGCACCGAGGCCGAAGGAGACCTGCAGGACTTCCTCGTGAGCTGCTGCGCCGCCGACCCGGCGATCGTCAGGCTGCCCGGCACCGCGATCTTCCTCTCGCCGAACAAGCGGACGACCCCGCTCGCCCTGCGCGCCCAGGTCGAGCACTACCACGCCTTCCAGGAGAAGGTGGTGATCGTCGCCCTCGAGGCGCTGTCGATCCCGCGCGTGCCGGCCGAGGACCGGTTCGTCTCCGAGCGCATCGGCGAGGGGCTGTTCAAGGTCTCCCACGTGTCGATCCGGGTCGGCTACCGCGATCGCCAGAACATCCCCGAGCAGCTGGCGCTCGCCCGCAAGCGGGGCCTGCTCGACCGCAACCTCGACCTCGAGCACGCCTCCTACGTGATCTCCCGGATGACGATCAAGCCGGTGAGCGATCCCGGCATGCCGCGCTGGCGCAAGCGCCTGTTCGTGCTCATGGCCCGGAACTCCTCGACCCCCATCGACACCTTCGGCCTGCCCGGCGAGCGCACCGTGCTCACCGGATCCCAGATCGAGCTGTAGTCGGGCCGCACCCGCTCCCGCACGGCTGCTGCCGGTGGACGTCGGCCGCTCGGCGCGAGACAATGGTCCTCCGCCCGCCGCCCGCGACCGGAAGGCACCGGAGATGACCGAGGACTACACGCTCGCCCACGGAACCCACGCGACGCCGCAGGACGGTCGCTGTGCGATGGAGTGGGTGAGCCTTCTGGCCGGCGAGCCGCACTCCGACGCCCCGACGTGCGTGAGCCCGGCGCTGCGGGCGCTGTGCGTCACCCTCAACGACGGACTGCCCGACGCGCCGCGGCAGCGGCTGCGGCCCTACCTGACCCGCACCATCGGCACTGCCGGCGACGGCCTCGACGCGGTCCGCGGGTGGCTGGCGCTCGACTGGCTCGCGCGGGCCTATACGCCGGCGTGGCTTGAGCTGTGCGGAGTCCCCGGCGCGGCCGGGAAGCTGCGCGACCGGCCGGCGATCGACGCGGCGCCGGCCCTGCGGGGGAGCCTGCCGACGCTGGAGGCGGCTTGCCGGACTGCGCGGGGCGAGCGGAGCCGGGCGTTCGCGACGCTGGGGAACCCCGTGGGCGCGCGGCTCGCCGCGATCCGCGGCGCGCGGGCCGGTCGCGAGGCGGCGTGGACGTGCGCG
>CAXTTD010000191.1:0-6439 GCA_964246945.1 uncultured Solirubrobacteraceae bacterium
GTCCGCGACCGCCCACGGCCGCCGGGACCGCCGGAGACCGCCCGGGGCCGCCCGCGGCCGCCCGGCCGAGCCGGCGTCTCTGCACTGGATTGGATAGCGAAGCTCAAGCTAAGCTCCACTTAGATGAGTGACGACGCACCGGCGATCCTCGACGACCCCGAGCTGCTCGATACCGCCTGGGATCTCGAACCACTCGTCGAGGGCGCCGGTCAGCCCGGCGTGGAGCAACAGCTCGACGCCGCCCTCGAGCGAGCCCGCGAGTTCGCGACGGCCCACGCGGGCCGGCTCGCCGAGCTCCCGGTGGCCGAGTTCGCCGCGGCGATGCACGAGCTGGCGGCGATCAACGAGCTCATCGGCCGCGCCGGCTCCTACGCCTCGCTGCGCTTCGCCACCGACACCGCCGACCCGACCCGCGGCGCGCTGCTCGCGCTCGTGCAGGAGCGCGCGACGGCGATCGAGACGACGCTCCTGTTCTTCGAGCTCGAGTGGGCGGCGCTCGAGGACAGCCACGTGGAACGGCTTCTCGCCGCGCCCGAGCTCGCCTTCTGCGCCCACTACCTGGAGAGCGCGCGGCGCTACCGCCCCCATCTGCTCACCGAGCCCGAAGAGCGGATCCTCGCCGAGAAATCGATCGCCGCCGAGTCGGCGTGGGCGCGGCTGTTCGGCGAGCTCGTCGCCGGTCTGCGGGTGAACCTGCGCGGTGAGGAGGTCCCGCTCGACGTCGCCCTCAGCCGTCTGGGCAGCCCCGACCGTGAGCTGCGCCGCAGCGTCGCGGAGTCGGTGAGCACGGCGCTCGAGCCCGGCCTGCGGACCCGCGCCTTCATCTACAACACGCTGGTCCAGGACAAGTCGGTCGACGACCGCCTGCGCTCGCACCCGCACTGGCTCGCCTCGCGCAACCTCGCCAACGAGGCCTCCGACGAGTCGGTGATGGCGCTCGTCGAGGCGGTACGGGCCCGCTTCTCGATTCCCCAGCGCTGGTATCGCGTGAAGGCCGAGCTGCTCGGCGTCGAGCGGATCGCCGACTACGACCGCACCGCGCCGGTGCTGCCCGAGGAGCTCACGTTCTCCTTCCCGCAGGCACGCGATCTCGTGCTCGCCACCTACGCGGAGTTCTCACCAGAGGCCGGCCGGGTGACCCGCCGATTCTTCGATGAGCAGTGGATCGACGCTCCGGTGCGCCCGCACAAGCGCGGCGGTGCGTTCTGCGCCTACACGGTGCCGAGCGTCCATCCCTACGTGCTGCTCAACTTCACCGCCAAGCGGCGTGACGTGCTCACCATGGCCCACGAGCTTGGCCATGGCCTGCACGCGAGCCTCGCCCAGCCCCAGGGCGTCTTTCATCAGTCGACCCCGCTCACGCTCGCCGAGACGGCGTCGGTGTTCGGCGAGCAGCTCGTGTTCGGGCGGATGCTCGCCGCCGCCCCCGATGAGGACGCCCGGCTCTCGCTGCTCGCCGAGCGCATCGAGGGCGCGATCGCGACCGTCTTCCGCCAGATGGCGATGAACCGCTTCGAGCACCTCATTCACACCCGCCGACGCGCCGAGGGCGAGCTGTCGATCGACCGGATCGGCGAGTCGTGGCTCGAGAGCCAGTCGGAGCTGTTCGGCGACGCGGTGAAGATGAGCGACGGCTACCGCATGTGGTGGTCCTACGTCCCCCACTTCATCAACACCCCGGGCTACGTCTACGCCTACGCGTTCGGCCAGCTGCTCGCGCTGTCCCTGTACGGCCGCTACGAGCAGGAGGGCCCGGACTTCGCCCCCGCCTACCTCGAGCTGCTCGCCGCCGGCGGCTCCCGGAGCCCCGAGGCGCTCGGGCAGATGGTCGGGGTTGATCTCTCCGATCCCGGGTTCTGGGACGTCGGCCTCGACATCATCGAGCGCCTGCTCGGCGAGGCCGAGTCGCTCGCCACCGCTCGCACCGCGGCACGCTGACCCCCCGCGGGACCCGACGTCGCTCGCGGCTCACACCCGCGGGACCTGGCATCGGGCTCAGTGCGCCCGGGCGCGGCGGGTCCGAGAGCGCTCCTCCTGGCGCCCCACCACCTGACCGATGAGCCGGATGAACTGCTCGATCCCGGTCACCTTGGCTTCCCCACGGGCGAAGGCGTCGCGCCAGTCGGCGACGTGGCCCTTGGTGGCGAGCTCGTTGAACGCCGCCCGGGGCACCTCGAGGCGCAGCTGGGCGTCGGAGGCGATGTCCTTGGTCACCACCGGTCCGGGCATCTGGATCCGGTACATCTGCACGTCGCCGCGGCCCCGGAGCTCGAGCCCGGCGACGAGCTTCAGCGGGGCGAGCGCCGGCACCTCTTCCAGGAACCGCGAGATAGCGGTCTCGATGAGGCTCTTGGTGTCGCCGGGCGTGGACAGGCCGTCCAGTCTACGCCCCGCGGGATCATCCCCGCCGCCCGATGACGCGCTCAGATCTTGTGGCGCTGCAGGAGTTTGCGCCCGATGACCATCTTCTGGATCTCGCTGGTGCCCTCGCCGATCAGCAGCAGCGGCGCGTCGCGGTAGATCCGCTCGATCTCGTACTCCTTGGAGTAGCCGTAGCCCCCGTGGATGCGCAGACATTCCTCGGCGCAGAAGCGACCGGCCTCCGAGGCGAACAGCTTCGCCATCCCGGCCTCGATGTCCGAGCGCTCCCCGGCGTCCTTCATCCGGGCCGCGCGATGGGTGAGCAACCGCGCCGCGTCGACCTGGGTGGCCATGTCGGCGAGCTTGAACTGGATCGCCTGATGCTGGGCGATCGGCTTGCCGAACGTCGAGCGCTGCTGGCTGTAGACGAGCGCGAGTTCGAGGGCCCGCTGGGCCAGCCCGACACCGCGGGCGGCGACGTTCACCCGCCCGAGCTCTAGGGCGTCCATCATCTGGCCGAACCCCTCGCCAAGACCCGCGTCCTCGCCGCCGAGGATGCTGTCCGCCGGCGTGCGGTACCCGTCGAACACGAGCTCGGTCGACTCCACGCCCTTGTAGCCCATCTTCCGCAGCTGCGGCGGCACGGTGAGCCCCGGGTTTTCGTGGGCCCCCGGCTCCTTCTCGCAGATGAAGCACGTCATCCCGCGATGGCGGGGCTCGGCGTTCGGATCGGTGCGCACGAGCGTGAACACGAGGCCCGAGCGCAGACCGTTGGTGACCCACATCTTCTGCCCGTTGATCTCGTAGTCACCGTCGTCGAGCTTCTTGGCGCTGGTCTTGATCGCCTGAACGTCGGAGCCCAGCTCGGGCTCGGAAAGGCTGAACGCGGCGCGCAGCTCCCCGGTGGCCATCCGCGGCAGGTAGGTCTGCTTCTGCTCCTCGGTCCCGAACTTCATCAGCAGGTAGGAGCCGATGAAGTGCGTGTTGACGATCCCGCTGATCGAGATCCAGCCCCGCGAGAGCTCCTCGACGATCATCGCGTAGGTCGCGAGATCCAACCCCATGCCGTCGTACTCCTCGGGGATCGTCACCCCGAACAGCCCGAGCTCCTTCATCTGCTCGACGATCGGCTCCGGGAACTCGTCCTCGTGGTCGTAATGCTCGGCGTGGGGGAGGATCTGCTCGTCGGCGAACTGATGCACCATCTCGCAGATCGCGCGCTGCTCTTCGCTTGAGTCCTGCAGGGGGCTGTCGACGGCCATCAGTGTCGCGTCTCCTCGGGTCGTCTGCAATCGCGGGGTACCCGACGATACCGGGCCGCCGCGGGGGTCGGCCTCAGCCGAGACCCGGCTCGGGCAGGGTGACGATCTGACTCCAGTACCGTGCGAGCCGCGCGAGCACGCGACGCAGACTCTCGCCCGTCACCGGCTTGGCGATGAACGAGCTCGCGCCGAGGTCGTAGAGCCGGCGCACTTCCTCAGGGCTGCCGTAGGCGGTGAGCACCACCACCGGGATCCGCCGCAGATCCGCATCGGCCTTGATCTCGGCGAGCGCCTCGCGACCGTCCTTGCGTGGCATTTTGAGGTCGAGCAGGATGATCGAGGGCCGGGGCCGCTCCGCCGCCTCCGGAGACGCGTACGCTCCGGTGAGACGCAGGTAGTCGACCAGCTCCTGGCCGTCGCCGACGAACCGCATGTCGGCGACGTACTCGCTCTCGGCCAGCGCCCCGCGCGCGAACTCGCAGTCGTCCTCATCGTCGTCCGCCATGAGGATCGTGATCCGCTTGCCGGCGCGGTGGTCCCCCACGACCATGTCGTGACAGTACCCGACCGACCCGCTCGACAATCGATCACCGGCGTCACCTGGGAGAATCGGGGCGATGAACTTCTCCCGCGACGTCGTCGACGCCGCGCCCGCGGGGCGCCGGGCGCTCGTGGAGATCACGCGCGCGGGAGAGCGCCGGGAATGGAGCTTCGGCGAGGTCGCCGATCGCTCGGCGCGGCTCGCCGGAGTGTTCGCGGCCCGTGGCGTGCGGCGCGGCGAGGTCGTGCTCACGCTCGTCGGCAACCGCCCCGAGTGGGTGCTGTCGATGGTCGCCGCGTTCCGCCTGGGGGCCGTGGCCCTGCCCTGCAACGAGCAGCTGCGCGCCGGCGATCTGCGAGCGCGGCTGCAGGCGGCTGGGCCGCGGCTGGTGGTCGCCGACGAGCGCAACGCGGAGGTCCTGTCCGCCGCCGGGGTCGACTGCGAGGTGCTGCTGGTGCCCGATCCCGCGCTGTGGGCGACCGAGCCGGTGGCCGCGGTCGAGCTCGGCCCGCGCGATCCGTGCCTGATCACGTTCACGAGCGGCACCACCGGGGAGGCCAAGGGGATCGTCCACGGGCAGCGCTACCTCCCCGGCCAGGCGCTCCAGGCGACCCACTGGCTCGACGCCCGGGCGGGTGACCTCGTGTGGTGCACCGCGGCGAGCGGCTGGTCGAAGTCGGCGCGCAACGTGTTCATCGCGCCGTGGCTGAACGGCGCCGCGGCGCTGCTGCACGACGCCCGCTTCGACCCCACCGAGCGGCTGCGCATCCTCACCGCCGAACGAGTCGACGTGCTGTGCATGGCCCCCACCGAGTATCGGGTGATCGCCGCCCGCGCGGCCCTGGCGCCGATCCCGTCGCTGCGGGGTCTCGTCGCCGCCGGCGAGGCGCTCAACCCCGAGGTGCTGTCCGCGTTCCGCGATGCGCTCGGGCTTGAGATCCGCGACGGCTACGGGCAAACCGAGACCGGCCAGCTCACCGGGGTCCCGGCCGGCGGGCAGGTCCGCCCGGGATCCATGGGACCACCGCTGCCGGGGGTCGCGCTCGAGGTCGACGACGGCGAGCTCGTGCTCACCGACCCGGCGAGCGACCCGACGTTCTTCGTCGCCGCCCTCGACGGCGGCGCGGCGCCCGAGTCCGAACCGTGGCGCACCGGGGACCGGGTGAGCCAGGACGAGGACGGCTACCTGTACTTCGAGTCGCGCACCGACGACGTGATCATCTCCTCGGGCTACCGGATCGGGCCCTTCGAGGTCGAGTCCGCGCTCGTCGCCCATGCGGCGGTCGCCGAGGCGGCGGTGGTCGCCGCGCCCGACGCCGAGCGCGGCGCCGTCGTGCGCGCGATCGTGGTGCTGCGCGACGGCTTCGCGCCGGGGGACGCCCTGGCCGCCGAGCTGCAGGCGTTCGTCAAGGACCGCACCGCGCCCTACAAATACCCGCGGATCGTCGAGTTCGCCGACGATCTGCCCAAGACCGCGAGCGGCAAGGTGCAGCGCGCCCTGCTGCGCGAGCGCGGATGCGGGCGAGCCGCCGGGTAGCCTGCGCCCCATGAGCGTCCAGCGTCCCGCGATCGGCCTGCTCACGCCGTTCACCCATGCCGACTTCGGGGTGTGGCACCAGACCACGGCGCTGCTCCCGGCGGCCTACGTGCGCGAGGTGAACCGCGCCGGCGGACTCGCCCTGCTCGCGGCACCCGACCCGGCCATCACCGCCGCGCCCGACGAGCTGCTCGACCGCCTCGACGGGCTCGTGCTCACCGGCGGCGCCGACCTCGATCCTGACCTCTACGGCGCCGCTGCCCATCCCGAGACCCAGGCGTTCCAGCGCGAGCGCGACGAGTACGAGATCGCGCTCGCCCGCCGCGCGATCGCCCGTGACATTCCGGTGCTCGGGATCTGCCGCGGGATGCAGGTGCTCGACGTCGCCTACGGCGGCACGCTGCACCAGCATCTCCCGGAGTCCCTCGGCCACGGCGAGCACCGGCGGGTGCCGGGCAGCTTCGACGGTGCCGACCACGACGTCGCGCTCACCCCCGGCTCGCTGGCCGCGCGGGCCGCCGGTGAGCTCAGGCACCCGACGAAGTCCCACCACCACCAGGGCGTCGACCGGATCGGTGAGGGGTTCGTGGTCAGCGGCCGCGCGACCCTCGACGACCTGGTGGAGGCGATTGAGCGGCCTGGCCGGCGGTTCGTGCTCGGGGTGCAATGGCATCCCGAGGCCGATCCGCCAAGCCGGGTGATCGCCGCGCTGGTGGCGGCCGCCGCGGAGTACGCGGC
>CAXTTD010000192.1:0-6403 GCA_964246945.1 uncultured Solirubrobacteraceae bacterium
GGCGGCCAGAAACGCCGCCACCACCTCGCGGTGCGTGGTCGGTGAGGCGTCGGGGACCGATGGGTCTGACTGCACTCGTCGGCGGGCCCCGGCTGGCGAGCTGCCGGGCGGCGGCGACGGGCGACTTTCCCACGATCGGCGCGATCTCGTCGAACGGGACCGCGAACATGTCATGCAGGACGAACGCCAGCCGCTCGTCAGGCGCCAGGGTGTCCAGCACCACCATCAGCGCTGCGCCGAGGGAGTCGGCCAGCTGGACCTCGTCCTCGGGGGTGCTCGCGGCCACTGGCTCAGGGCCGGCGTCGGGCGGCACCTCTCGTGTGGTGGCTCGGACGCGCAGCATGTCCAGGCAGATCCGGGCACCACCGTGGTCAGCCAGCCGCCATGTTTCTCAATGGCCTCGGCGTCCGCGCGGCTGAGCCGCAACCACGCATCCTGAACGGCGTCGTCTGCCTCGTGGCTGGAGCCCAGCATCCGCAGCGCCACCGTCCGCAGATGGTCGCGGTGGGTCTCAAAGCGCTGGGCGAGCAGGTCGGGGTCGCTCACGGTCACATCCTCTCGGTCGCGGTCGTCATACCACTGACGAACCACACCGGGGCGACGTGACCCACGACCGCAAGGAGCAATCGATGCCCGATCCGTCCACCACCGAGGGGATCACGACCGTTCTTCACCCGGTGTCCGACCTGGCGAAGGCCACGCCGCTCTACACCGCGCTGCTCGGCATCTCGCCCTCAACCGACGAGTCCTACTACGTCGGCTTCGACACGGCCGGCCAGCACATCGGGCTGCTCCCCGACGGCGGCCCGCAGCATCTCAGCTCGCCGGTGGCCTATTGGGCCGTTCACGACATCGAGACGAAGCTCGCCGAGCTGACCGCGACCGGCGCCACGGTGCAAGACCCCCCACGCGATGTCGGCGGCGGGCGCCTGGTGGCCACCGTCACCGATCCCGACGGCAACGTCCTCGGCCTCATCCAGGACCGGTGACCGCCCGTCCCCGCTTCACCCAAGGAGCTGCCATCGACTTCCATCCCATCCGTCGCCCCCGAGGTATCTGATCTCGCGGCTTCAGGCTGGGCGTACGGCGCGACGAGGAGCGGATGAGACCCGCCATGAGGCTCGGGGGTCAAGAACCCCCGCAGCTACCTCGCGAGGATGGGCTGCGCTGCGGGATCACGCTGCCGGCCAACGGTGAGCGCGTCGCCGCTGTCCGGCGGCGCTCCTAGTGGCTCGGTTCGGACCGCCCTAGTGCTAACGGCGCCTCACCCGAAAGGTTGAGATGCGCGTCGAGGTCGCGGTCGACCATCGAACTGCGGATGATGGCGATGCGGTTCGCCATAGCGAACTCCATCGCCATCGAGTCAAATGGCGCATCGTGAGTCGCCGTCCCCGATCCACGAAGGGCGAGGCCGATCAGCGCCAATCGGCAACGCCGGAGCCTCGCCCATTCCGTCAGGGTCTTGGGGTCACACCGCGAGCAGCAGTGGTGTCTCGAGCAGCTCCCGGATCCGCGAGAGGAACTGCGCGGCGTTCGCGCCGTAGAGGATGCGATGGTCGCAGGACAGGGTGAGCGTCATCTGCTGACGCTCGACGATCTCCCCGTCGACGCGCGCGAGCACCGCCCGGGTGGTGCCGACGCCGAGGATCGCCGCCTGGGGCACGTTGACGACCGGCGTGATCGCGGTCATCCCGTACATGCCGAGGTTCGAGACGGTGAAGGTCGCGCCGGAGAGCTCCGCGGGCGTGATCGAGCGGTCGCGGACCGCGCTCGCGAGTCGGCGGGTCTCGGCGGCGATCGCGGCCAGGGAGCGTCCGTCCGCGTCGGTGACCGTGGGGACGATCAACGCGTCGTCGGTCGCGACGGCGACGCCGACGTTCACGTGGTCGTGGAGTTCGAACCGCTCGTCGCGGTAGCTGCCGTTGGCAAGCGGAAACTCGCGAAGCGCCAGCGCGGACGCCTTGACGATGAAGTCGTTGATCGAGGGCGGCGTGTCGCTGAGGGTCTTGAGTTGCCCTCTCAGCTCCAGCAGCGCGTCCAGGGTCGCTTCGGTCTGGACCTGGAAATGCGGCACGGTCGCCTTGGACTCAGCCATCCGCCGGGCGATGACCTGCTGGGTGCGACTCAGCGGCTGTGCCGTGCGACCGGGTCTGGTGGGAGCCGGCGGCGTGGGGTCCGGCGCCGGCGCGCCGTTCTTTTCAGCCGGCGGTGGGGTCGAGAGCGCCGCGGCCGCCGGCTGCGATTGGGGAGCCGCGGGAAGTCCGGCGGCGATCGCGACGTCCGAGCGGGTGATGCGTCCGCGCGGGCCGGTCCCGCCCAGGGAGCTCAGATTGATCCCGTGGGCGGCCGCGACGCGTCGCGCCAGCGGGGTCGCCCGCGTCGTCCCGGCAGGTGCCGAGCCGTGGGCGTGGCTCCCGTTGCCGGCGCTGTCCGTGACCAGATCCGCCTGCGACGAGTCTGCGGTCGGCGCGGTCGGCGCGGTCGGCGCGGTCGGCGCAGTCGCGGCGGTCGGCGCGGTCGCAGGTGCGTCGGCACCTTGCGTTGCCTCGTCTCCCGCGGAGGGGTCCGCGGTCCCCACGGTCGCGATGACTGCGCCCACGGGGTAGCTGCCGCCCTCGGGGACCGGTTCGGTCAGGGTCCCCGCGGCCGGCGACTCGTAGGTCATCGTGGCCTTGTCGGTCTCGATCTCCACCAGCTCCTCGCCTTCGACGACGGCCTCGCCGGCGGTCTTCAGCCAGCGCAGGACGGTTCCCTCCTCCATCGAGTCACTGAGGCGGGGCATGGTGATGTCAGTCATACGGTCGCTCCAGGAGGTCGAGCGCGGCACCCACGATGGTGTCCTCGTCGATGCCGAAGTACGCGTAGAGGTCTGAGACGTCACCGGACTGGCCGAAGTCATTGACTCCCAGGCTGGCGATCGGTTGACGGCGAATGGCCGAGAGGAACGCCAACGTGTGAGGATGGCCATCGAGCACGGTCACGAGCGGCGCGGCCCGCTGCGCGGGGAACAGAGCGTCCAGGATCCAGTCCTCACCGCGGTCGAGTCCCTGGCGGGACTGCAACGCCCGGAACACGAGGTCGGCCGAGGTGAGGCAGACGACATCGACGGCGATCTGCGCCGCGCCGAGCTCGGCCGCGGCCGCCAGGACCTCGGGCATGATCGCGCCCATGCCGACGAGCACGACGTCGGGGCTCTCCACCGCGCGTCGCACCGGGTAACCGCCGGCGAGCACGTGCCGGCGGCGCTCCTCGCGCGCCGCGGTCTCGTCGGGAACCTGCGCGAGGCTCTGGTCGATCGGGCGAGTGGTCAGCCGGAAGTAGGCGGACGCTCCGTCGGGCTGCCCCAGGCGGCCCAGCGCGGCGAGCAGCGTCCACTCGAGATCCTGCCCGAAGGCGGGCTCCCAGGCCACGCAACGCGGTTGCTCCAGACCGACCGACGGGGTGACGATCGACTGATGCGCGCCGCCTTCAGGTGCGAGCGTCACCCCTGACGGCGTCCCGACCAGGATCGACTGTCCCCCGGCGTACATGCCGAACGACCACGGCTCGAGGGCTCGGTTGACGAACGGGTCATAGAGCGTGCCGATCGGGAGCAGGCGCTGCCCGTCGCGTGACCAGGTCGCCCCGAGCTCCGAGAGCAGGCCGACGAGGTTGCCCTCGGCGATACCGAGCTCGATGTGCTGGCCGTTGTCGGACTCACGCCAGCGCACCAGCGTGTCGGTGTCGTCGGCGAACCAGTCGATGCGCTCGCCCTGGTGCCAGATCCCGACCCGGTTGATCCAACCGCCGAGATTGGTGGAGGAGGCGACGTCGGGGCTGACGGTCACGACGTGCCGCGCGGCCTCCGGGGCCGCATGTGCGAGATCGACGAAGAAGCGTCCGAAGGCCTGCTGCGTCGATGAGCTTCCGCGGGAGGCGCGACCCAGGTCGGTCGGCAGCGGTGGCCCGGGGCGCAGGGTGACGGGCTCTCGTCGCAGTCGTGCGGCAACGCGACGGCACACATCGTCCTCCGGCGAGCCGTCGGGGAACCTGGCCCACGGATCCGTCGCATCGGCTCCGAGCTCCGGCGCCAACTGCTCCCATTGCGTGGCGGACAGCAGCGCCGAGTGGTTCGCCGGGTGTCCTCGGGTAGCCAGCTTCCAGGCCTTGACCGTGTAGGCGAAGATGACCGATGGCACGTCGGTCCTCGCGTCGGCAGCGTCGAAGGCGTTCAGCAGGGCCTGCAGGTCGTGTCCGGCGAGATCCCCGACGGCCTGCAGCAGCTCGGCGTCCTCGACGCCCGCGATCAAGCTGGCGAGATCGCGCCGTCCACGCCCGGTCCCCGGGAGACGCTCACGAAGTTCGGCCGAGTCGTAGCGGAGCAGACGCTGGTACTCCTGGTTGGGCATCTCGTCGATCCGCCGGCGCAGGGCCGCACCGCCCTTGCGCTCGAACAGGGACTCCAGCAGACGCCCGTACTTGACGGTCTGGGTATGCCAGCCGGCGCTGGCGAACATGCCCTCCAGCCGGGCGGCGGCGATGTCGGGCACGACGCGGTCAAGTGACTGGCGGTTGAGGTCGACGATCCACAGCACCTCGCCGAGGCTCGACACCATCGGATCGACGATCGCCTCCCAGCACGCCCCCTCGTCGAGCTCGGCGTCTCCGAGGATCGCGACCTGACGGCCGCCGACCGGGACGTCGAAGTGTCCGGCGACGTATCGGTGGGCGATGGCGCTCCATACAGGGGCGGTCGCGCCGATACCCACCGATCCGGTGGAGAAGTCGGCGGGCACGGGATCCTTGAGCCGGCTCGGGTAGCTCTGCAGACCGCCGAACTCACGCAGCGTGGTCAGGTAGCGCTCATCCAGCGAACCCAGGAGGTATTCGATCGCGTGCAGCACCGGGGAGGCATGCGGCTTGACCGACACCCGGTCGGGAGCTCGGAGGTGGGAGAAGTACAGCGCGGTCATGATGCTCGCCACCGAGGCCGACGAGGCCTGATGCCCACCGACCTTCACCCCCGAAGCGGAGGGCCGCACCTTGTTCGCGTGATGGATGATCGAGGCCGCCAACCACAGCACGCGATCCTGGATCGACTCCAGAATCTCGATCTCCACGCCCTCGGACGTCAACGACATACCCGGATCTTCGGGGGTGAGCAGCCCGCTCGCAAGCCCGCATCGACGCGATCGCTATCCGCTCGTTCAGATCGACAAGTCATCTCCCTCGCTATCTTTCATTCTTGAAAGCGATGACGCCTACTATCGACGCAACCGACGAGCGAATCGTCGACGCGCTCACCGAGGACGCTCGGCGCTCGGCCAGCGAGGTCGGTCGCATCGTGGGCCTCTCTCCGCCTGCCGCCAGGCGCCGCATCACTCGTCTGGAAGCGATCGGAGTGATCACCGGATACACGCTGAGAGTCGATGATCACCAACTCGGAGCGCAGATCGACGCGTTCATCGAGTTGCGCTTCGCTCCGGGTACTCAGGTGGCCGAGGTCGACACCGCGGTGACCGAACTGCCGGAGCTGGTTGAGTCGTTCACCCTCGCCGGCGATCCGGACGCGCTTGCCCACGTGCGCGTGCGCGACCTCGAACACCTCAAGGGCGTCGTCGACCGCATTCGCCGGGGCCGGCGCGGGGGCCCCAAGGTCCTCACCACCCGGACGGTCATCGTTCTCGGACGCACCGGGCGGACAGCGGCCGTTCGCAGCGCAGCTCGCCTTGAACCTCGGCGCGGCGTCGACTGACGCAGCGCTGAAGGTCTGCTGCGCAGCGCCGGGCGATGTCGACGGCATCGCCCACGTGCGGTGACACCTGCTCGCGGATGGACCCGCCCACGTCGGTCGACGGCTAACCGACGTTCGTAGCTCGACTGCGAGGTGCCGATTGATCCGCCGCTACCAGGGTGAGCAACTCCTCGACCGACCACTGGTCGTAGGCGTGCTCGCCGTACTTGACGGCGGTGACGCTGCCCTGGCTGTCGACCAATATGTCCGCCGGCAGTCCGAGCGTCCCGCCGGCCGGTGCCTTCGGCGGCACGCGTCGATGGCGGAGCCCGTGCAGTGCGCCTCCCAGGACCCGCGGCATCACCGCCAGCAGGCGCGGCGAGCCCATCGCGGCGCGGGATGACTCGACGCCGAACTCGCGGTAGAGCTGCTTGGTCGGGTCGGATCAGTCGAACGGGAGCTCCGCCTGGTAGCGGCGCAGCTCCTCCTCGGTGGAGTGAAAGACGATGACCTCGTGCACGCCGGCGTCTCGCACCTCCGCGACCCGCTGCTGGAAGCTGCGCAGGTGCAGATTGCAGATCGGACATCCCGCGAAGCGCCGCAGCTGGAGATGGACGTAGTGGCCCGCCTCGGGGATCGCAACTGGTTCCCCGGCGAGGCTCGTCAGAGAGCGGGGTGGGAACGTGTCGC
>CAXTTD010000193.1:0-6360 GCA_964246945.1 uncultured Solirubrobacteraceae bacterium
CGGAACGAGGCCTCGAACGCGTCCCACTCGGCGAGCGTGGCCAGCGACAGCGTGTGCACGCGCCAGCCAGCGGAGTGTGCAGCGCCCTGCAGGACCTCGAGCGCAAGCACCTCCTCACCGAAAATCTCACGTGCCGCTGGGGTCGGCGCCTGTGGCCAGCAGCCGTCACCGAACAGCAACCGGCCCCCCGGCGGGACGAGCTCCCGCAGCGCGCGCAACGCCGGGGCGCCCCCGCCCCACGCGTGGGCGGCACCGATGCAGATCATGGCGTCGGCGGATTCGCTCCAGCCGGCGGCGTCGGCCTCGACGAAGCGGACCGCCGGCGTCGCGCCACCGGGCTCCCGGTGCCGCGCGGCCTCGCGTCCGCGGGCCAGCAGCGCGGGATCGCTGTCCACCCCGACGCAGTCACAGCCGGGCGCCGCGGCCTGCGCCGCCCGCAGCAGCAGCTCGCCCCACCCGCAGCCGAGGTCAAGCAGCGAGTTCGCGCGCGAGGCGCCCACGGCGGCCAGCAGCTCGTCGGCGTGCGCCGGCGAGAGCGGCGTGTTCCACCGCATCGCGGAGTAGCGGGCGTCCGCCGGATCGTCCATCAGCTCACCGACACGAGGATGATCGAGGTCGCCGCGACCAGCAACCCGATCGCCTGCGGCCGCGACCAGTGCTCAGAGAGCACGGCGCGGGCGAGCAGCACCGTGAACGCCGGGTACAGCGAGGTGACGACGGCGACGATCGAGAGCTCGCCGTGGCCGGTGGCGGCGAGGTAGATGAGCGCCGCCGCGCCGACGATCACCCCGGCGAAGATGCCGAGGGCGAGATCGCGGGGGGCGAAGCGCACGCCGCGGCGCAGGCCGCGCACGGCGCCGGGGGCGACGACGAGCAGTCCCACCGTCTGTCCGGGCATCAGCGGCCACGCGCCCGACCTGGTGCCGGCGCGGTCGACGGCGATGAACAGCAGGGCGAAGCCGCACCCGGCGATCAGGCCGTACAGCGTGCTCGAGCGCCCGAGCCCGCGGGCGCCCCCCGGCGCCCAGGAGACGAGCGCGATCGCCGGCAGCGCGACCGCGATCCCCACTGCGGCGGGGGTGCTGAGCCGGTTGCCGAGCGCGATCCCGACGAGGGCCGGCACCACCGCGGCGATCACCGCGGACAGGGTCGCGGTCGTCGCCATGTCGCCGGCGGCGAGACCGCGGTACAGGGCGAGCGTGCCCACCCCGCCGCCGAGGCCGGACACGGCGCCCCACTCGAGGGCGCCCGGCCGCGGTCCGTGCCCGGGGAACAGCACGACGCCGAGCACCGTCGTGAGCACCTCGACGAAGATGATCATTCCAGACACCGGCTCGGGGGCGTAGCGGCGGCTGAGCACACCCGCGCAGAAGTCCGAGCTTCCGTAGCCGAGCGCGGCGATCAGGGCGAGCAGGATGGCCATCGCGGTGCGAGCTTATGGCCGGTCCGCGATGACTTATCGTCGATCGCGCATGCCAGAGCCATCCGCTGGCCGTTCCCTTCCCACGCCCCCGGACCTCCAGGTCCTGCGCCGCGAGGCCAAGGCCCACCGGGCCGCCGGGCCGCCGGCGAGTTTCCGACGCGCGCCCGCGCCCACCCGGCGCTCGCCCACGAGCACGACTTCGCCTCGTGGCCGCGGTTGAAGGGGCACGTGGAGGCGTTCACCCTCGAAGTCGCCGAGCGCGCGCGGCGGCTCGTGCGGTCGGCGTGCTCGGCGCACATCGCTCCGGCGCGGACGCTGCTCGAGCTCGACCCGGGGCTCTCCGCTCACGATCTCGCCTGTGCGTGTGTGACCGGGGACGTGCAGGCAGTGGAACGCGAGCTAGAGCGCGCGCCGGGTCGCGTCGGCACGAGGATCGGGCCGCTCGAGCGCCCGCCGATCCTCTACGCCTGCTTCTCGCGGCTGGGCCGCGGCGACCCGGCGCGCGCCGCCGGCATCCGCGAGGTGGTGGCCGCGCTGCTCACGGCCGGCGCCGATCCCGACGCCCGGTTCGAGCGACACGGGTGGATCCAGAGCACCCTGTACGGGGCCGCCGGGATCGCCGGGGATCCAGAGCTCACCACGATGCTGCTCGAGGCCGGGGCGGACCCGAACGATGACGGGCCCGCCCACACCGTCGGCGAGGCGCTCTACCACGCCTGCGAGCAGCGCGATCCGGAGTGTGCGCGACTGCTGATCGCGGCCGGCACGAGGCGCTCGGTCGTCGACTACTGCCTCGGTCGGGCGCTCGACTTCCCCCACCCGGCGATGGTCCGGGTGTTCTGCGAGGGGGGCGCTCGTCCGACCGGCGACCAGCTCGCCAAGGCGGTGAGGAACCGGCGGCGTCCCGAGACGGTGAGTTGGCTGCTCGACGCCGGCGCCCCGGTCGACGGGGGTCCCACCGAGCCCGCTCCGCTGCGGCTCGCGGTGCGCCTCGACGAGTCCGCGGTTGCCGAGCTGCTGCTCGCGCGCGGCGCCGACCGCGACGGCGTGACTGACGCCGACCGGGCGCTCGGCGCGCTGCTCGGCGGCCGGGCGGACCGCGCGCCCGGAGTCCGGCGGGAGGTGCTCGGCGAGCTGCTGGGGTGGCGATCGACCAGGGCGACGCGGACGCCGTCCGGCGGCTGCTCGAGGCGGGGGCGCCGGTCGACGGTGAGCCGGGGGCCGAGTTCCGACCGGTCGGGGTGGCCGCGTGGCGCGGCCGCGCCGAGGTCGCCGGGGTGCTCGCGACCTAAGGCGCCGAGCTCGCGTGGACCGACGGGGGCGCGATCGGCGCGGCGCTGCACGGCTCCCGCCACTGCCAGGACCCCGAGGGCGGATCCACCATGGCCACCCGCGAGGAGATCGACGCGGATCGCTATCGGCAGACCGTGGCGGTCCTGCTCGCCCGCGGCGCATCAGTGCCCGAGCGGCTCGGAGACGACGGGCCACGCGCGGCGACGCTGCTCGTGGAGCTCGGGATCGACCCGTGAATTGGGGCGCGTTTAGTTCGAAGAGCCGGATCGACGGGTACCTCGGGTCCACGGCGGTCGGGATGCGCATCGGGCCGGCCGGCGAGTTCCATTTCAGTCGACAGTGGGAGGTGGCTGATGCACAGGCGAGTGATGGCAGTGGCGGCCGGCGGAGTCGCGGCCCTGGCGGTGGCGGGAGCCGCGGGACCGGCGCTCGCCGCCGGGTCGCACGCGTCCACGCGCGTGCACCATTTCGTGGAGACCGAGGCGGGGACGGAGCTGAGCGCGAGCGGGAACCGGTTTGAGTACCTGTTCCGCGTGAAGACCGGCCCGTTCGGCGGAGGGACGACGATCCGCGACGGCGCGCTCAACGGCGACACGTTCCCGGCGAGCGGCAAGGACACCGCCATCGCCCTCTATCTGGACGGACGGCTCGGCGCCAACGAGACGATCATGCTGGGCGCTCCGCTCACCGACGGCGTCGGGGCGGTGACCGGCACCGGCACTTGCACGGGCGGCACGTTCAAGCACCAGGGCGAGACGTGCACGTACACGATGAAGGGCAGCTACGACCTCGTTACCGGCCGGATGTACCTCACGTTGCGAGGCACCTACACGCCGTCGAGCACGGCGAGCACCAAGAAGAAGTGACCGACGGCGCGCCGACCGACACCGGCTCCTGGTTCCCGGTCCCCGCCGAGGACAGCCTGCCCGGCGGTCTGCGCTCGCTGTTTGCCAGGGCGCGGGAGCGAGTCGGCTTCGTGCCGAACGTCTTCCGCGTCTACGCGTTCCGGCCCGAGCGGCTGAGCGCGTGGTTCGCCCACTACCGCCAGCTGCACGAGCCCACCGACGGCCTCGGGGCCGCAGACCGGGAGATGATCGCGGTCGTGACCAGCGCGGCCAATGGATGCCTGTACTGCCTGGTCGCCCACGGCGCGGCGCTGCGCACCGCGCTCGGCGGCTCCGAGGGCGCGGTGCTCGGCGAGCGGATCTCCTACGACTGGCGCCGGGCCGGCCTCGATGAACGGCGCGCGGCGATCTGCGCCTACACCGAGAAGCTCACTCTGCGTCCCCGCGAGGTGGACCGCGCGGACCTGCAGAGCCTGCTTGACGTCGGCCTCAGCCACGAGGAGGCGTGGGATGTCGCGGAGATCGCGGCGATGTACAACCTCACCAACCGCATGGCGATGGCCACCAACATGCTGCCCAACCCAGAGTACAGCGCCGAGTCCCGGCCGGCGAGCGCTGAGTCCCGCCCGGGGAGCGCTGAGTCCCGGCCCGCGGCCTGAGTCCTCGGCCCCCGGCACGTCATGCCCACGCTCGATCACGTCGTCATCGCGGTCTCCGACTGGGAGCGCGCCAACGCCTTCTACCGCGACGTGGTGGGCGCCGAGCTCGTCGACACCGGTCAGGGCACGTGGCGCTACCGCTTCGGCGATCAGCAGCTCAACGTGCACGGCCCGGGTGCCGCGCCCTCGCCGGTCGCCGCCCGGCCGGTGGTGCCCGGCAACAGTGACCTGTGCTTCGCCTGGGAGGGGTCGGTTGCCGACGCGCTCGCGCATCTCGCCGGGCACGGGGTCGAGGTGACCGACGGCCCGGTGATGCGCTACGGCGCCCGCGGGCCGGCCGCGAGCGTCTACTTCCGCGACCCCGACGGGAGCCTGCTCGAGTTCATGGTGTACGCGTGACACCTCGCCGCCGGGCCGGCAGCTCGATGGCGCTGGAGTTCGCCATTGCGAACTGAATCGCCATCGAGGGGGGTGAAGACCGCGCTGCTGGAGGCTCTATGAGGCGTGGGAGGCTCGGACCCCGTCCAGGACATCGCCGGTCGGCAGGCCGGCCGCGTCGCGTGGTGGCAGCTTCGTGCCGTAGGCGTCGCGCCCGGCTCGCTCCATCGCTGGACGAAGACCGGGTGGCTGATCCCGACGCGTCCCCGCGTCTACGCTCTCGGGGTCGTAATGAGCGGCGAGCTCGCCGCTTGCTGGGATGCGATCCTCTACGCCGGTCCCGGGGCGATGCTCTCGCACGCGAGCGCGGCGCACCGGCGAGGCCTGATCCGCTACCCGCCCGGCGTCGTCCACGTGAGCACGCCCCGGCGCGTCCGATCGGCGAACCGCATCCACGTTCACGCCCGCCGCGACCTCGAACGCATGATGCACGACGGGGTTCCCACGACCACGCCGACCCAGACGATGCTCGACCTCGCCGCCGGCGGCGGGTCTCCCACGCTCATCCGCCGCGCCCTCGCCCAGCTCGATTTCCAGCACGAGCTCGACCTCGCGGCGCTCCAGGATGCAACCGGCAAAGGAAGGCTCGGCACCCGGCCCCTGCGCGCGGCGATGGAGCGCTACCACCCAGACTTCGGACGGCTCTACGACGGCGTGGAAACGGAGTTCTACGAGCTGTTGGAGTCCGTGGACTTCGACCCGATGCCCGAGGTGGGCGTCGAGCTCGAGCCCGGGCTGATCGTCGATTTCTTCTGGCGCGCCCATCGGGCGGTCGTGGAGACGGACGGATCAGACAACCACGACTCGCCGGCCCAGCGGCTCACCGATGCGCGCCGCGACCTGAGATGTCGGCAGCTCGGGCTCGAAGTCATCCGCTACCGCCGGGGTCAGGTTCGAGGCGAGCCGGCCCTCGTGGTGGCCGATCTCACCGCGCAGCTGGCGAAGCTCAGGCGGCTCCACGGGATCGACCCAGCGGCGTGACGACGGTGACCCAGCGGCGTGACGACGGCGAGCCGCTGCGCGTCGCCGCCGGCGAACCGGGAGACTCCCGCGCGATGCTCCCCCGCGTGCTCGCCACCGACCTCGACGGCACGCTGCTGCGCTCCGACGGCACGGTCGCCCCGCGCACGCGTCAGGCGCTCGCCGCGATCCAGCAGGCGGGCACCGAGGTCGTCGTGTGCACGGCGCGGCCCGTGCGGTGGATGCGCGGCCTCGCCGACGCGGGTGGGATCCGGGGAATCGCGGTGTGCGCGAACGGCGCCGTCGTGTGGGACCTCGCTGCCGAGGTGATGCTCGGCAGCTCGCCGCTCGCCCCCGCGGCGGCCCGCGAGGTGGTCGCCCGGCTGCGGCCACTCGTGCCCGAGGGCGCGTGGGCGGTCGAGGGCATCGACAGCTTCGGCCACGAGCCGGAGTACGAGGTCCGCTGGCCGGTCCCCGATGACACCGTCGTCGACGCCGTCGAGGGGCTGCTCGCGGGCGCCGGACCGGTGAAGCTCCTGCTGCGCCGCCCCGACAACGGTCCTGAGGTCCACGCCCGCGCGGCCCGTGCCGCGGTCGCCGACCTCGTCGACCTCACGTGGTCGGAGCCCACGGCGTCGCTGCTCGAGATGAGCGCCGCCGGGGTGAGCAAGGGCTCGGGGCGGGGCCGGGGGGGGGGGGGGGGGGGGGGGGGGGGCGGGGGGGGGGGGGGGGGGGGGGGGGG
>CAXTTD010000194.1:0-283 GCA_964246945.1 uncultured Solirubrobacteraceae bacterium
TCATCGGCGACCTGGGCTTGAAGCGGACAACCGTGTTCCGCTTGTTCGACCCTGTATCACAAGACGAACAGCTTGTGTCCTGTTTTCAGGGTGAGCACTCCGTCCCGCCCGGATCGGCGGCGGTCGGCGGCGGCGCTCGCGCTGGCCGGCGAGCTCAGGCACGCCCACCCGCCGGCGCCCTCCCGCGTCGTCTCAGCGGCGGGCGCCGCGCGGGCGGGGCGGGGGGCGCCCGCGCTCGCTGAGCGCCCGAGTGGGGTGGCCGGGCGGGGGGCCCCCGGGCGGC
>CAXTTD010000194.1:293-6355 GCA_964246945.1 uncultured Solirubrobacteraceae bacterium
GCCCCGAGGAGATCGGCGAGCAGCTGCAGCCGATGCTCGGGCGCCTGCGCGACGTGGGCCTGCTCGCGTCCTGACCGACACCCGCGGCCGGCTCACCCAGGGCCTCAGCCGCGGGCCCCGAACCGGCGTGGCTGGGGTCGCCAGCGCTCGATGATCGCCATCATCTCGTCGCCGTCCGGCGGCCGCCCGGGAAGCGCCGGGTGCTCGGCGGGGGGCTCGAGCGCGTCGAGGATGAGCGCGTGATAGCGCCGCCAGAGATCCGCGCGCGTGGATGCGGTGGCCTCGACGATGGTGGAGAGCATCCTCCCGCGCCTCGGTCGCAAGCTGCTCGTCTCGCTCGGCATGGCGGCCGCGTCGGACGGAATGGTCTGCTCACCCAGATCGCGGTCGGCTCCGGTTACCTCACCCACGTCGCGCCCGGCCTCGTGCTGCTCGGCCTCGGCATCGGCGTCGTGTTCTCAGCCGCCTTCAGCGGCGGTACCGTCGGCGTCGAGGAGGAGGACTCCGGCGTGGCATCGGCAACCCGTGAACACGGGCCAGCAGGTCGGTGACTCGTTCGGCACCTCGCTGCTCAGCACCCTGTACGCGAGCGCGGTGAGCGGATACATCTCCGGCCATCACGCGAGCCACGGCGTCGCCGCAGCGGCTCAGGTCCACCGATACACGACCGCCTTCTGGTGGTCGGCGGCGATCCTCGGCGCCGGCGCGGTCGTCTCGGCGATCCTGTTCCGCCCCGGAACCCCCGCCCAGGAGACGAGCGCGGAGCCGGTGGCCGCGCTGTAACCACCTCGCCTAACCCCGACGGCCTGCGACGGGTCATCCTCGTTCCGCACGTGACGCCCGACGGCGAGGCCGCGACGCTGCCCGAGGGGGCTGGGCGGCCTCGCGACACTGGCTTGAGATCGTTTCGAGGTTCGCGATTGTGCTACGGTTGACGCACAATGGCGACCGTGGGGGTTCGTGAGCTGCGGCAGAACTTGAGTCGCTACCTCGCTCAAGTCAAGGACGGGGCGTCGCTCGACGTCACCGAACACGGTCGCGTGGTGGCGCGCCTCTCGCCGGCGGGCGAGCGCGTTGCGGAGGCGTATGCCACGCTTGCCGCCGAGCACGGTGCCACGCTTCCCAGCGCCAGCTTGACCGACCTGATCGCCCACCGGACCCGCCGCCGCACCCCGGCGGGCACCACCGACGCGCTGCTGGCGGAAGGTCGCGGAGCGCGGGCGTAGCCTGGGGTGGCGACTATCTACCTCGACACGAGCGCGCTTGGCCGCATCGTGCTCGACGAGCCTGGCGGCGCCGCCATCGGCGGCGCGCTCACCGCGTTCGACGCGATCGTCTCCAGTCGTCTCCTCCAGATCGAACTGCACCGCGTTGGATTGCGGGCCGGCATCGCGCGCGAGGAGATCGAGATGTGGCTGGCCGGTGTGGCCCTCGTGCCGATGGAGGATGCGATCCTTTCGGCCGCCGAGGCGGTCTCGCCCGCGTCCGTCGCGACGCTCGACGCGATCCACCTCGCGACCGCCCTCGCGCTCGCCGCCGATGGGCGCCTCACCTCGATCATGACGTTCGACGTGCGTCTCGCGGGGGGCGCGCGTGAGCATGGGCTCGACGTGATCGCGCCGAACTGATCTCGGACCCGTACCCGTACCTCAAAAACAGAAGTATCTCGATAGCCTTTGTAGCGGTTTTACCCGTTTGTACTGCTACCGCTACCGCCACCCGACCCCGCGATGCCGGGCCGAGGCAACCCCTCCTGATCGATCGGAGCCGAGCATGACGACCACCCCGAGGACCACCGTCGTTCCCTTCGTCGTCGAGGCCGGCGGCCGTGGCGTCGCCCAGCACGTCGAGGCCGGTGGTCACACGTTCCACACCGACGCCTACCCCGCGTTCGGTGGCCGCGATGAAGCTCCCAGTCCGCTCTTCTACGCCCTCGCCGCGCTCAGTTCGTGCAATCAGGTCACGGCCTCGCTCGTCGCCAAGGACCTCGGCATCTCCCTCGGCGAATGGAGCTTCCGAGTCGTGGGAGACCTCGACACCGCGGTGCTGGTCGGTGGCGAGGAGGGCAACGCCAACTTCACCATGGTCACCGTCCGCGCGACGGTGCAGACCGATGCCGACGACACACAGTTCTCCACTCTGGTCGAAGAGACCGAACGACGCTGCCCGGTCACCCAGCTGTACAAGCGCAGCGGGGTGCGGTTCGACAACTCCTGGAGCAAGCAGACGCTGCCTGACACCGTCTCCTGACACGCGGGCGCACGCGGGGAAGGGCCGACGGACTCCTCCCTCACCCACTAACTACATGAAGTCAATCGATTTCGTGATATTGAGCTATTCTGCGATCGCCCGAAGCGCTGTCGGGCGCTTGCGGGGCGCGCTGCGCAGACAACGCGAATCGACGTTCGGAGAGTTCACATGCACGAGACACACGCCGCATCACGCCGCCGCACACAACGCCGCCGGCGGGTGGCAACCGCAGCCGCGGCACTGCTGACGGCAGCCATCCCGGTCGCGCTCACGGGCACACCGGCCGCGTCGGCGGACGCACCGACCGCCCCGCCGCCGCTGGAGGTCCTGACCGGCACGCAGGCGGCCGGTCACGGCGACATCTTCGTGTCCCCGTTCGGTGACCCGACCACATACGCCAACGGTGCCGAGGTCCTCAGTCGCACCGGCCGCGAACTGTGGTTTCATCCCGCGCCCGCTGGAGCGGAGGACTCCGACTTCCGGCCCCAGACGCTGCACGGCCGGCCGGTGCTGACGTTCTGGCAGGGCACGAACTTCGGCGGTCTCTCCAGCGGCACCGACTACATCTTCAACGACCGCTACCAGCAGATCGCCGCGGTCAACGCCGGAGACGGACTGTCGGCGGACGGGCACGAGTTCCTGGTCACCAACCAGGGCGACGCCTGGATCGTCGCCTACCAGGCATCGACGGCGAACCTGACCTCGATCGGCGGCCCGGCCGACCAGGCCGTGATCAACGGTGTCGTTCAGGAGATCGACATCAGAACCGGCAAGGTGCTGTTCTCGTGGAACAGCGCCGACCACGTCCCCTACGCGCAGTCCGAAGAGCCGCTACCGGCGTCGGCGAGCACCCCCTGGGACTGGTTTCACCTCAACGCGGTCAAGCTGACGTCCGACGGCAATCTGCTGATCGACGCCCGGGACACATGGACGACCTACAAGGTCTCGCCCCGCACCGGTCAGATCATCTGGCAGCTCGGCGGCAAGGCATCGAGCTTCACACTGCGGGCAGCTCCTGGCCAATCGCTCAACAACGCGGGCGACATCTTCGCCTGGCAGCACGACCCCGAGCAGATCGGGCTCGACACCTACACCGTCTTCGACAACGAGTCCGCCGGCGTGGCCAACACCGGCGTGGGCTCCACCGCGGAGTTCGACTACGCCCGAGTGGTCACCATCCACCTCAACCCGTCGGCGCGAACCGCCACGCTGGTCGCGTCCGACAACCAGCCCGAGGGCCAGGTGGCAACCTCGCAGGGCAACGGACAGCACTTGGCCGATGGCGGAGAGTTCATCGGGTGGGGGATCCTGCCCTACATCTCCCAGTTCGACGCCACCGGAAAGCTCGTGTTCAACGCCGAGTTCCCCACGGGCGTCAACACCTACCGTGCCTACCTGCTGCCGTGGAACCCGCCGGTTCGCACCCCCCACGTCCGGCACCGGCTACAAGGTCATCATACCGCTCGCCGCTAGCGCCTCGGGGAGGGGCGTCACCCTTTCGTGAGCCCCTCCCCGCGCGGAGCGGAGCAGGCCCGCCGACGAGGTCTGCTGGCCCCGTCGGCGCGTTCGCGCTGACCCACGAACCCTCTCGGCCGCGACCGGTGTCGTCGTCGCCGGCACGGCGTACGTCGCGTTCGCGACCGCCGTCCCCTCCGAGCTCGCGCGGCGCGCGGGCGCTTGCCGCGGCCCCGCTCTCGACCAAGGCGTTCGATCATGTCCGCTGAGCGTCACGCTGACGCCCGTTTCATTCGGCTGGGCGGTGACGCTCAGCGACGGCCGGGAGCTCATCCGCTTCTGGGGTCCCGGCGCCCGACATCGCGCCCTGCGCTATCTCGCCGACCGTCGAACGGGCGCGAGCCCGTGGCCGCAGAGCATCTGAGGGAGCGCGAAGGCGCCGCGTGATGCCGCGAGATCACGACCAATCGACCACACCCGAGTTCGAGATCTGCGTGCGCGGCCCATCGAGGTCAGACGGACCGTCCGATGAGCGCCGAGCGTCCTCGGCAGCGACCCGCGCCCAAGCTAGGGTGAACCCATGACCTCACACCGTCAGTCCACGAATTGGTCGGGGCTGCGGGAGCGAGTGTCTAGCCGGATGGTCATCGCCGCCGTGGCACTGGTGTTCGGCGTCCTGTTCGTCCTGCTGAATGACCAGCGCGTCCGGATCCATTTCGTGTTCTTCACCGTGAGCAGCCGGTTGTGGATCGGGTTCCTCGTCTGTCTGGTCACGGGCGGACTGCTCGGCCAGGGGCTCGGAATGCTCAGGCACCGGCGCGGCGGCGGCGCCCGACCGCGTGATCACGCGTAGACGCGGCGAGCCGCCGAGCTTTCAGTCCCGACGCCATGCCAGCCGTCGCTGATCTGCAGGCACGCATCAACCCGAAGGTCGCCGTCAGCGTCGTCTTCGTGGCGGCGATGTTCATGAGCATCATGGACACGTCGATCGTCAACGTCGCGCTTCCGTCGATCGGCCGGGACTTCAAGGTGACGCCCACCGCGGTGGACGGCATCTCGATCGCGTTCCTCGTCAGCCTCGCCATATTCATGCCCGCCTCGGGATGGCTCGGCGACCGGTTCGGGGGCAAACGGGTTCTGATGGCGGCGATCGTCATCTTCACCGCGGCCTCGGCCCTGTGCGGCGCGGCCTCGAGCCTCGCGGAGCTCGTCGCGTTTCGCGTGCTCCAGGGGGTCGGCGGAGGGATGCTCGCGCCGGTCGGGACGGCGATGCTGTTTCGCACGTTCCCCCCTCAGGAGCGCGTGCGAGCCGCCTCCATCATCGTCCTGCCGACCGCCCTGGCGCCGGCGCTCGCGCCGGTGGTCGGTGGTCTGCTGGTCACCGACGCGTCGTGGCGGTGGGTGTTCTACGTCAACGTCCCGATCGGGGTCGCCGCGCTCGTCTTCGGGCTCATCTTCGTCACGCACAGCGTCGAGAGCCGACCCGGCGCCTTCGATCGACGCGGCTTCCTGCTCTCCGGCGTCGGACTCGGGCTCCTCATGTACGGGGTCTCCGAGGGACCCAACCTCGGATGGGGCACGGCCCAGGTGCTCATCACCGGCATCGTGGGCGCCGTGCTGCTGGCGGCGATGGTGATCTTCGAGCTGCGTACGCCGGAACCGATCGTGGCCCTCGGGCTGCTTGCGAACCGCCTGTTCCGCTCGGCCACCGGGGTGATCGTGATGGTGTCGATCGCGTTCCAGGGAACCCTGTACGCGGTGACGCTGTACTTCCAGGACGGACGCGGACTCAGCGCCCTTGACGCCGGACTCAGCCAGTTTCCCACTGCGATCGGGGTGATGGCCGGCTCGCAGCTCTCCAGCCGGGTCATCTACTGGCGCCTGGGCCCGCGCCGACACCTCACGTTCGGACTACTCGCGGTCACCGCCTTCATCGCCATGCTCGCGCTGATGGGCGCCCACACCAGCCTGTGGTGGGCTCGGGTAATCCTGTTCGCGATGGGGTTCTCGATGGCCCAGGTGTTCGTTCCCGCCCAGGCCGCGTCGTTCGCCACCATCTCAGGCGCCGACACCGGCCGGGCCTCGACGCTCTACAACGCGAGCCGCCAGGTCGGGGGAGCACTCGGGGTCGCGCTGCTCACCACCACGATCGTGATCATCGGCCCGGTTCACATCGTCGCCGGGCACTCGGCCGCCAACCTCACCGCGTACCGGATCACGTTCCTCGTGGCCGCGGGCGCCGCGCTGCTCGGCGTCTTCGCGTCGGTCAGGATCCGCGACGCCGACGCCGCGGGGACGATGGTCAACCCGCGACTCCGCAGGGCGGCGCCGCCGGCGGCGGCCGCGCCCTCGACCCC
>CAXTTD010000195.1:0-6346 GCA_964246945.1 uncultured Solirubrobacteraceae bacterium
TGGCCTGAAGCGTGAGGGCGAGGAACCGAAAAGCGTGGCATCGCTCCAGCCTAAGCAGCGCCACCGCCGCGCTGTCGAGAGGGTCCGGACGCCGACGCCGGAGTATCGCTCACAGGGGGCTGTGAGCCTCCAGGAACCACCGGGCGTGGGCGAGCAGCCGCGCCGGTGCGTAGCGAACCGGATCCGCGAGCACAAGCCGGGCGTACTCGTCGGCCATCGCCGAGAGCAGGCGGGCGGTGAGCTCCGAGTCGGGGCCGTCACCGCCGGGGCCGAGCCCGGGCGCCACGGCCTCGATGAGATCGCTGAGAACCGCACGCCGGCCGTGCGCGATGCTGGCCCGCAGCAGCTGCGGGGCGCCCTCGGGTGGTTGGAGCACCAGCTGCCACGTCGTGGGATTGCCGGCCACGGCGGTGAGATAGGCCCGGAGGCTCTCCAGCATCAGCTCGATGGGTTCACCGCTGGTCAGGTCGCCCAGCCGGGTCGCCTGCACCTGGGCGAGGGCCCGAGAGCCCTCGCGCTGGATGAGCGCTTCGAGCAGACCGGCCAGGTCGCCGAAGTGCTCGTAGACGATCGGGCGCGAGATACCGGCACGCCGGGCGACCGACTGCACCGAGATGGCGTGGAATCCTTGCTCGATCGCCAGTTCGGCGGTAGCGTCGAGGAGTTGCTCGCGTCGCTGCCCGGCGGTCATCCGAATCTGACCCTGCGGCATTGACCTCGCCATCGGCCCGAGGTTACAATTCCGCAACCTACATAGCTGTAAGCTACAGGTCTGTAGCCGAGGTGGGAGCTCGGCACGGGGGCACGCGGGGCACGACATCACACAAAGGAGAGGGATGTGAAGCGCATAGCACTTGCAGTCACCGCCGTGATCGCGTTGGTCGCCGCGGGCGGCGCCTACGCGGCGATCTACACCTACACGGCGAGCATCTCGTTCACCGGTCAGGCCGGCACCCGGAGCCGGCCCGTGCCGGCGGGGTACACGGAGAACCTCAAGGTCGCGGGCACGGACGGCAACCGCGCCGGGGTGCAGTTGCTCATCAAGACCCGGATCTACGGACTCGTCGAGGACGGCAAGGACTTTCCCAAGTGCACGGTCGCGATGATCGGGGCGGCGCAGACCGATGCCGGGTGCCCGAAGGCGGCCGAGGTGGCGACCGGCGACATCACCGCGACGCTGGGCTCGGCGACGAACTTCGCCACCCCCGGATCGGCATGTGACCCGGATCTGCACGTGTGGAACGCCGGCCAGGGCAAGCTCACGTTCTTCTTCGTCGACACCCCCACCCACCAGTGCCTCGGAGGCTCGATCAAGACCGGCGGGACCCCGCCCTACCCCGCCACCTACAAGACGCAGGGCAAGTACCTGGTGCTTACGGTGCCGGTTCCGGACACGATCAACTACCCGCTGGGCACCACCGGCGGTCTGGTCGGATCGCTCGAGAGCGAGCACCTGACGTACTTCAAGCGCACGCGCCGGGTCGACGGTCACACGGTCGCCATCACCTCCTCGATCGGCTGCCTGCACGGCACCCGGCCGTATTCGGCGAGCTTCACGAGCACGCTGCCGCCCGCGGGGCCTGCGACGCACACCTCGAGCGTCGTCAAGTCGGCTCACTGCTGACAGCCGGGGCCCGGGACGATCCGTGGGGGGGGCGCGCGCCGCGCGGGCGCCCCCGGGCCCGCGCCCCCCCCGCGCCCCGCGCCCCCCCCCCGCCCCCCCCCCCCGGCCCATCGAGCCCGCCTTCGGCCGTCGCTAACCCCAGATCATCGGCTCGTGGCGCGGCGGCTCGCCGCGTTGGCCGCGACCGATCCGCCCTCCGGTCGCGCTCAGCGCCACGCCGATGACCGTCGTCACCACCGCGAGCAGCGGCGGGAAGGATCCCAGCGACACCTTGGCGTGGGTGCCCACCAGGGCGTGGGCGACGAGCAGCGCCACTCCGTAGAAGAGGCCCCCGAAGAAGCCCCGGTCGGCGCCGCCCCATCCGTCGCGGTGCTCGAAGCCGGCCAGGAAGGCGCCCACGGCGGCCACCACGCCGAGCGCCCAGTAACCACCGGTTGAGGCTCCGATGAGCACACCCGCTCCGGCACCGAGCAGTGCCGGCAGGATGGCCCCCGACAGCACCTGCAGGTGCCGGGGCCGGTCACGGAACAGGACCGGCGTGTATTTCGGCATGACCTCTCCTCGGAGACCGACGACGATGTCTCGGATGTTACACGACCGTAACCGTCCCGCGACAACGCTCCCCGGAAAGACTTACAGTTGTGTAACCTCGACGATCCACCACCCCTCCACGGCACAGGAGCAGACCCCGATGGCGCATGTGGACATCACCCAGCTCGACATCACCCAGACGAACGCGGCCGTTCGGGAGCTGATCGAGATCACCGAGAACCCCCGGCACCGTTACCTCCTGCAGGCCTACGACCGCCATCGCAACCTGGAGCATGCCGGGCGCTACCGGGAGATCTTCGTCCCCGAGATGACGGTCGAGCACCCGGTCTACCGCTTCGCCATGCACGGAGCGCCGCGGATCACGCTGGAGGGCCGCGAGCAGGTCGAGCCCATGTACCAGCTCTGGGCGCAGACCAGCCAGTGCATCTTCTACACCGAGGACGAGACGGTGGCCGTCGGCGACTGGATGGTCACCAGCACGATGACCGGCTACCAGCAGACGCACGGCTCCGGCCTGGCCGCCGCTGGGGCCGACGTCGACGAGACCGCCATGTATCTCGTGCGGGGCCGCGTGGCCATGATCTGGCCCTACGACGAGCGCGGGCGACTGATCGGCGAGAACGTGTGGGAGTACGACCCCTCCGAGCACGATCTGATCGAGCTCGAGCCGGCCGACGTGCTCAGCACCGAGCGCGCCGCCGAGCTGCTCGACCCCTACATCGCACCGCTGCCCGCCTTCGAGGACGCGCTGCTGCCGGCGCTGACCGGGGGCCGGTCGTGAGGGCGGTCATCTGCGAGGACGGACGGCTCGAGGTGCGTGACCGTCCGACGCCGGAGCTGGAAGCCGGTCAGGTTCTCGTCGAGGTCACCGGCTGCGGCATCTGCGGCTCTGACCTACACGCCCGTCATCATGCCGACGCCCAGGCCGACGTGCTCGCCGAGGCGGGCTACGACGGGTTCATGCGTTCCCACGAGAGCGTCGTGCTCGGCCACGAGTTCTGCGGCGTGGTCGCCGACTACGGGCTCGCGACCCGCCGGCAGATCCCGACGGGCACCCCGGTGGTCGCGGTGCCGCTCGTGCGACGTGGCCGCGACCTGCACGCAATCGGCCTCTCGGCGTCGGCTCCCGGTGGCTACGCCGAGCGGGTCGTGGTGCAGGAATCGCTCATGATGGCGCTGCCCAACGGGCTCTCGCCCGAGGTCGGGGTGCTCACCGAGCCGCTGGCGATCGGTCGTCACGCCGTCCGTCGCGCGGAGGTCAGGAAGGGCGACGTGGCGATCGTGGTCGGCTGCGGGCCGGTGGGGCTGGCGGTCATCTGCATGCTCAAGGCCCAGGGCGTGCGCACGATCGTGGCCAGCGACCTCTCCCCGGGCCGGCGTCAGCTCGCGAGCGCCTGCGGCGCCGACGTGGTCGTCGACCCCCGCGAGAGCCCGCTCTACGAAGCGGCCGGCGACCGCGACTTCCTCAGGACGGTGCCCGACGCCGCCGGGCTCGCGGTCGGCACGATGGACAAGCTCGCTCGCCTGCCGGTCCCCTGGCATCACGTCTGGCGGGGCGCCGAGGCGCTCGGGAGGGGCCCGGCCCGCCCGGTCATCTTCGAGTGCGTCGGGGTCCCGGGGATGATCGACGGCATCATCGCGGGCGCACCGCTCACCTCGCGCGTCGTCGTCGTCGGCGTCTGCATGCAGCCCGACCAGATCCGGCCGGCGATGGCGATCAACAAGGAGATCGACCTGCGCTTCGTCGTCGGCTATACGCCGCTCGAGTTCCGCGACACGCTTCACCTGCTCGCCGACGGAAAGGTCACGGCGACCCCGATGGTCACCGGCACCGTCGGCCTGAGCGGCGTCGAGGAGGCGTTCGACCGCCTCACCGACCCCGAGCGAGACGCCAAGATCATCATCGACCCGAGACGCGATGCCCAGCTCGCCGCCTAGGCGGGTCATCGGCCCGTATCCCCACGCCGAGTCCATCGCGGTCCTTCACGAAACGTCCGCCAGGCATTAGGATTCCGCCGGTCTGCGGCCGGCTGTGGAAGAACTACGAGCGAAGGAGAGCGTGTGGCGAGGCATCGAGCAGGGACGCTGGCGTCGGTGGGGGCGCTCGCCGCCAGTCTGGTTCTCGCGGCATCCGCGTCGGCGGCGGCAACGCCAAGCCGTGTCCAGTTGACCAATTCGCGTTCGCCGGCGGCGACCTCGACCCCGCAGACCGCGGCGGCCGCCCCGTCCACTCCGATGGACTTCGAGGTCGATCTCGGACTCACCGATCCGTCGGGAGCCCAGTCCTTCGCCCAGGCGGTCTCCACCCCGGGCAACCCGCTCTACCAGCAGTACCTCACCCCGGCTCAGTGGGAGGCTCGCTACTCCCCGAGCCAGGCCTCGGTCCACCAGGTGAAGGCGTTCCTCACCCAGAACGGGTTCACCATCGACGGCGTGTCGGCCGACCGGACGGCGATCGAGTCGAGCGGCACCGCCCAGCAGGTCGAGCAGACGTTCGGCACCACGCTCGGCTACCACACCGTCGGCTCGAGCTCGGTGCTGCTCGCGGGCGAGAACCTGTCGGTGCCGCGCGCCGTGGCCGGCGTGATCACCGGCGTCTCGGGCGTCAACGACGTGCGCGCGACGCCGAATGACACGACGGACTCACCGGCCACCCCGACGGCGTCCGCGGCCGCGCCGACGGCGACCGGCGACGCGGCCCAGCCCGCCGGCTACCGCACGCCCCAGCCGTGCGGCAGCTACTTCGGCCAGATCTTCGACACCGAGCTGCCGCAGTACCCGGGCTTCGGCGCCAATCCGCCGTGGGACGTGTGCGGCTACACGGGACCGCAGTTCCGCTCCGCCTACGGACTCACCAGTGCGGAGACCGGCGCCGGGGAGACCGTCGCGGTGGTCGATCCCTACCTGTCACCCACGCTGTACTCCGACGCGGCGCAGCTGGCGTCCTCCACCGATCCGGGTAACCCGCTGACGCCCTCGCAGTACTCGGTGGTGAGGGCTAAGAAGTTCACCCGTGGCGGCAACGGGCCGAAGGGGTGCGGCGCCAGTGGCTGGTACGGCGAGCAGACGCTCGACGTCGAGGCGGTGCACGACATCGCACCCGGAGCCAACATCCTCGTCGCGGCCGCCAAGAACTGCTACGACGGCCTCAACATGATGCTGCGGCGCATCATCGATCACCACCTCGCCAACGTCATCTCCAACTCCTACGGGGACGACGGCGGCGACGTGCTGGACAGCGCCGATGACCGGGCCGCGACCGACGAGATCCTGATGATGGCCGCCGCCACCGGCGTCACGGTGAGCTTCTCCAGCGGCGACGACGGCGACGAATACACCACCATCGGCCAGGTCGCCGCCGACTACCCGGCGTCGAGCCCCTGGGCGACGGCGGTCGGCGGTACGACGCTGGAGATCGGCGCCAGCGGGCAGCGGACCGGCGAGTACGGCTGGTCGACGGCCAACAGCTTCCTGTGCACCCCCGCCTACCGAGCCGCCAAGGCGGTCACCGGCGGGTGCACCAAGAACCAGCTCGGCCAGTGGTTGCCGATCGACCTGGCGCTCGACGGCGGGTCGGGCGGTGGCACCAGCCAGAGCTACATCCAGCCCTTCTACCAGGCGGGCGTGGTTCCCACCTCCCTGTCGGAGGCGGGCGGCTCTACCCCGATGCGGGTCGAGCCCGACATCTCGATGGAGGCCGACCCGGCCACTGGCATGCTCGAGGGCGAGACCCAGACGTTCCCCAACGGCACCTACTACGACACCTATCGGATCGGCGGCACGAGCGTCGCGTCGCCGCTGTTCGCGGGCATGGTGGCGATCGCCGACCAGAGCGCCGGCCGGTCGGTGGGCTTCGTCAACCCGGCGCTCTACCAGCTCAAGGGGAGCGCGCTCTACGACATCCTGCCGACGCACCAGGACATGTCGCGGGCCGACTACATCGACGGCATTGACACCGACCAGGGCCTCGAGTACCAGACCCGGATCGTCGACTACGAGGGCGAGGAGCAGTACTGCGATCCGACGACCAACGCGTGCTCGACGCGCAGCGTCGCCCTGCACACGGCACCGGGCTACGACAACATGACCGGGCTCGGCTCGCCGGGCTTGGGCTTCATCCAGGCCCTCAGCGGCCGGTAGAGGGTCTCACCGACCTCATCGGGCGCGCGC
>CAXTTD010000196.1:0-6339 GCA_964246945.1 uncultured Solirubrobacteraceae bacterium
AGCGCGAACGGGATCCCGAACGAGAGCACCACCTGGCTGAGCACCAGCGCGTTGGTGGTCGACACACCGATCGCGAGGATGACCAGCGCCGGCAGCATGGTCAGCGCCCGGCGCGCCATCACCGGGATGCGCACGCCGAGGAAGCCCGCCATCACCACCTGCCCGGCGTAGGTGCCGACGCTCGAGGACGACGCGCCGGAGGCGAGCAGCGCGATCGCGAACGCAAGCGCCGCGCCGCCGCCGACCTGCGCGTCGAGCTGATGGTGGGCGGCGGCGATCGTCGAGACGTTCTGAAGGCCGGGGACGTGCAGGAGCTTCGCCGCCACCGCGAGCATCGCCAGGTTGATGATCCCGGCGATGGTGAGCGCGATGAGCACGTCGAGGCGCTCGTAGCGCAGCACCCGGCGCCGGTCCGCCCCGTCGTGGGTGCGTACCCGGTCCTTGGTGAGCGCCGAGTGCAGATAGATGACGTGCGGCATCACCGTCGCCCCCACGATCCCCACCGCGAGGTAGGCGGCGCTCGCCCCGTGCAGCGAGGGCACGAGGCCGTGCAGCGAGAGCCGCGCGGAAGGTCCGATTCGCAGCGTCTGGTAGAGGAACCCGATCAGCACCAATCCGAGCAGCGCACCGATCGCGAGCTCGAAGCCGCGATGGCCGCGACGCTGCAGGGCGAGGATCGCGAACGCGATCACCCCGGTGCACAGCCCGGCCACGAACAGCGGGATCCCGAACAGCAGGTTGAGCCCGATCGCCGCCCCGAGGAACTCCGCGATGTCGGTGGCCATCGCGATCACCTCGGCCTGTACCCACATCGCGATCGTCCCCGAGTGGGGGAAGCGCGCGCGGCACTGCTCGGGCAACGAGAGCCCGGTGACGATCCCGAGCTTCGCCGACAGGTACTGGACCAGCATCGCGATCAGGTTGGCGGCGAGCACCACCCACAGCAGCGCGTAGCCGAACTTGGCGCCGCCCTGGATGTTGGTGGCGAAGTTGCCGGGATCCACGTAGGCGACCGCGGCCACGAACGCGGGCCCGAGCATCGCGAGCGCCGCCCGCAGCCGGCCGCGGGCCATCACCCGCTCGAGTGACTGCCCGCCCGACCCGTTCTCGGCGGCGCCGGCGTCGGCGGCGCTCACGCCCTCGGCGGGCTCGAGAGTCGCCTCCGCGGGAGGCGGCGTCACCGCGCGTGCACCTCGACCCGCATCGCGCGGGCGAGCTCGCCGCCGAGGGCGTGGCGCGCGGTCCCGAAACGCACCGTGAGCGGCCCGCCGAACGGCTGACGCCCGAGCACCTCGAACCCGTCGCCGGGCGCGATCCCCAGCGCCGCGAGGTAGCGGAGCATCTCCGGGTCGGCGTCGGAGACCCGCACGAAAGTGCCCCGCGCGCCCGGCTCGAGCGCCTCCAGCGAGGCGGTCTCCCCCTCCGCGAGCACCAGGTCGGGACCGGGGATGGGGTCGCCGTGCGGGTCGCGGGTGGGATGGCCGAGCTGCGCGGAGATCCGCTCCTCGAGCTGCTCGGAGAGCACGTGCTCGAGCACCTCGGCCTCGTCATGGACGCGATCCCAGGGCAGCCCCAGGCTCTCCACCAGGTAGAGCTCGAGCAGCCGGTGGTGGCGGATCACCTCCAGGGCGACCCGGCGTCCGGAGTCGGTGAGCGATACGCCGCGGTACGGGAGATGGCTCACCAGGCCGAGCTCGCCGAGGCGCTTGACCATCGCCGAGGCCGAACCCGGGGTGACGCCAAGCCGCTCCGCGAGCGCGTTGGTGCTCACCGGGTCGCCGCCGGCGCGGGCCTCCAGGCCGTAGATCGCCTTCGCGTAATCCTCAACCGCCGTCGATCGCAGACTTTCGTGTTGGACGGCCACCAACTGAGATTATGGCACGCCAAACTTTCTCGATGCGGCACGGCGGTCGGGGCGGCGTGCGCCGCCGCCGGCTCAGCCGCGCTCGAGCACGTCGTCGAGGAACGCGATCGCCCGCGGGAACGCGTCGAGCCGGTTGGCGAGCCGGGCCAGACCATGGCCCTCGTCGCCGTACACGCACAGCTCGGAGCGCACGCCGCGCGCGGCGAGCCCGGCGGCGAGCTGCTCGGCCTCGCTCACCGGCACCCGCGGGTCGTTGGCGCCGTGGATGATGAACAGCGGCGCCCGCATCCGATGCAGATGGGTGAGCGGCGAGGCCTCGGTGAGGAACGCGCGGTCGTCGGTGAGCGAGCCGTACTCGAGCTCGCGGTGGGCACGCCGGTAGGCCGAGGTGTTCTCCAGGAACGTGACCAGATTCGAGATCCCCACGATGTCGACCCCGGCGGCCCACCGCTCGGGCTGGAAGGCGAGGCCCGCGAGCACCATGTAGCCGCCGTAGGAGCCGCCCCACAGCGCAGCGCGGTCGGAGTCGAAGCCGAGCTCTCCGAGGACCCCGTGGACCGCCGCGAGGTCCGCGACCGAATCCAGGCGCCGCGTGGTGTCGTCGAGCGCCGCATAGCGCTTGCCGTAGCCCGTGGAGCCGCGGACGTTCGGCACCACCACCCCGTAGCCGGCGGCGACGAGCGCCTGGATCGCCGGGTTGAAGATCTGCATCGCCTGGGCCTCGGGACCGCCGTGCACGTGCACGACGACCGGCGGCGCCGCGTCGTGGTCCCCGGGTGGCGACTCGCGCGGCCGGTAGACGAAGTAGGGGATGCTCTCGCCGTCGAAGCTCTCCAGGGTGCCGAGCTCGGGGGCGACGAGCTCTTCGTCCGGGGTCTCGATCGCGCTGTGGGTGAGTCGCCGGGTCGCACCGGTGGCCAGGTCGTGAGCGAACACGTCGCCGGGGATCCGGGACGCGGTGAGCGTGTAGTACGCCGTCGACCCGTCGGCGGACAGCATCGGCGCCACCACCCCGGGCTCGAGCGTCGGCAGCTCGGAGCCGAGCGCCGCGGCGTGGAGATCGATCCGCCGCATCACGCTCGCCCCGTCGCGGTTCTCCAGGGCGATCGCGGTCGAGCCGTCGCGGCTGGAGACGACGTCGGTGTCGTGGCGCTCGCCGGAGCCGGCGATGCGGGTGCTCCCGCGGGGGGTGGCCGCGTCGCGGCGCTCGATCGCCTGCAGCTCTCCGTTCGCGTTGGTGGAGTAGAGGAACGCGTCGGGTCCGAGCCACGCCGGGGGACCGAACAGCACCGCGTTCCCGGGGCTCGAGGTGGCGCTCACCCCGCGCTCCCCGGTGACGTCGATGAGCACCAGGCGCACGTCGAGTGGACGGGGGCCGGGCATGAGTAGCGACACGTAGCGCCCGTCGGGGGAGAACCCGGAGGCCGGGTGCGCCCACCCGCCCGAGCGCCACAGCTGGCGGTGCTCGCCGGTGGCCAGGGCGCAGATGTACAGGTCGAAGTCGATCCCGCCGTCACGGTTGGAGGTGTAGGCGAGCCGGCGGCCGTCGGGCGAGACGCCGGCGAAATGGTGACCGTGATCCGGGTCGTCGGTGAGCGCCCGCAGCTCGTCGAGGCGGGTGGCGGCGGTGGCGCGGTCGAGCTCGAGCCCGAATAGCTGGCCGCGCTCGTTGCCACCGGCGTCGATCTCGAGCACCGCGGTGCGGGAGCCGGGCACGTAGTGGGCGGCGCCGACCGGCTCAGGCAGATCGGTGAGTACCACCTGGGTGTCCCCCCGGAGCTCGTGGAGCTGGAACGGGCCCGACGCGTCGGAGCGGAGCAGCAGCCGGGGCGACGCGTTGCCGGTGGCGGTGGGCCCGCCGGCGAGCGGCTCCACGTCGGCGAGCACGGTCGTGCGCGCGCCCAGCAGGGCACGCACGATCTCGGCGCGAGAGGGGGACGAAGCTGACATCGAGGTGGCCATCGGGCAGCGTAGTCGGCGGGGCCGGGGGGCCTGGCGGGGCCGGCGGGTCCCCTCACTAACCTTTCAGAAGTGACCGCACCCACCGTCTCCGATCCCGAGTACCGCGCCGCCACCGAGGGCTGCGGGCTCGTGGACCGCTCCGAGCGGGGCAAGCTGGCGCTCACCGGCGCCGACGCCAAGACGTTCCTGCAGGGCCAGGTCTCCAACGACGTGGAGGCGCTCACGCCCGGCAGCGGCTGCTACGCGGCGCTGCTCTCGCCCAAGGGCAAGATGCTCGCCGACCTGCGCATCCTCGACGCCGGCACGGAGCTCCTGCTCGACACCGAGCGGATGGCGCTGCAGGAGCTGTTCAACGTGATCCGCCGCTTCAGCCTCGGCTACGCGGTGGAGCTGCACAAGCGGACGCTGGAGTCCGGGCTGCTCTCGCTGCTCGGGCCGGGCGCTGCGGCGGTCCTCGACGGTGCCGCAGTCCCCGGCGTGGTCGAACTCGGCGGGACCGGCGTTGCGGGCGTGCCCGAACTCGATGAGGCCGGCGTTACTGGCGTTGCTGGCGTGCCCGAACTCGGTGAGGCCGAGCACGATCACGCCGTGGTCGAGATCGCGGGCGTCGCCGCCCGGGCGGTGCGTACCGATCTCGGCATCGACCTGCTGTGCGCCTCGGCGGACATCGAGGTGCTCACCGCCGCGCTGCGCGATGCCGGCGCGACCGCGGTCTCCGAGTCGACCGCCGACACGCTGCGCATCGAGCGCGGCCGCCCCCGCTATGGCGTCGATCTCGACGACACCGTGATCCCCCAGGAGGCCGACCTCAACGCGCGCGCCGTCTCCTTCACCAAGGGCTGCTACGTCGGCCAGGAGACGGTCGCCCGGCTCTACTACCGCGGCAAGCCCAACCGCCAGCTCCGCGGGCTGCGGCTCACCGAGCCGGCCGGGACCGGCGCCGAGGTCAGCTTCGGCGACCGCGTGGTGGGCCGAATCGGCAGCGTCGCCCAGTCACCGGCACTCGGACCGCTCGCGCTCGCCCTCGTGCGCCGCGAGGCCCCCCCCGGCACCCAGGTCACCGTCGGCGACGCCGCCATCCCGGCCACCGTCGTCGAGCTCCCGTTCGCCGCCGCCTGAGCCCCCGGACGGCCGCGTGCTGGGAAGGTTGTTCGACCTCAGCTCGAATAAAGCTCCCCGCCCCGCAGCCGCAGCCGCAGCCGCTCGACGGCCGCGTGCTGGGAAGGTTGTTCGGGCTCAGCTCGAATAAAGCTCCCCGCCCGGCAGCCGCAGCCGCTCGACGGCTGCGTGGTGGGAAGGTTGTTCGAGCTCAGCCCGAATAAAGCTCCCCGCCCCGCAGCGGCAGTTGCTCGAGCTCCGGATGGGAGGCGAGGTAGGTGCCGATGATCCGCATCTCGTCGACCTCCCCGGGCGGCACGTGGGCCCCGAGCTCGCCGGCCCGGCCCGCGCGGGCCAGCGCGCGAGCGCTGCGCGCATCGAGCTCGGCCGGGTCGGCGGGGAGCGGGCCGGAGTCGACGAGCCGTCCCCCGGCGAGCCAGACCGCCTCGCGGCGCTCGGGGTCGGCCGGATGGGGCGCGAGCACGAGCCGCGGCCGGGCGTGGGTCGCCTCCAGCACCCCGTCGAGCGCGGCGAGGATCGTGCGCAGCCGTCCACGCCGGCGGCGCAGCGCCACCGCCTGCTCGTAGCGTTGGGCCCCCGCGGCGACCCGCATCTCGCGCTCGAGGTGGACGAGCAGCGGGCGGGCACCGTCCCCGGAGGCGAACAGCCCGAGCACGGCATCGATCCGCCGGCGGTACAGGTTCGGGTCGAGGTCCCCGAGGCACGGCGACAGGCAGCGGCCCATCTGACCGTAGGCGGACGGGTGGGCGCGGCGGGGCAGCGTGCGCCCGCAGTGGCGCAGTCCGAACAGCGAGTCGAGCTGCTCGACGAGCTCCTGGGCGAGCCGGCGGCCCCGGACGGGCCCCACCGACACCCCGTGGCCGGCGGCCGGCTCGGGGGCGACATCCAGGATCGGGAACGGGATGTCGAGGCGGCAGCGGCCGTAGACCAGGCGGTCGTCGCGCCGGGTGAGCCGGGTGTTGCCGGGCGGCCGGTGCTCCTTGATCAGCCGGTTCTCGAGCACGAGCGCCCCGAGCTCCGAGACCGTGGTGCGGTAGTCGACAAGCTCGGCGTGGGCCCGCCACGCGGCCGGGGGCGCCGAGGGCGCGAAGTGCGCCCGGGCGCGGGCGCGGATCGAGACCGACTTGCCGACGTACAGCACCTGACCGGCGCCGTCGCGGAAGATGTACACCCCCGGGTCGCGCGGCAACTCGCCGAGGCTCGGCAGCTCGCGCTCCGGGGATGGGGTGCGCCCGCGCGCTCCATCCCCGCGCGCTGCACCCCCGCGTGCTGCACTCCGGTCGGCCCCGGCGGTGGCGGCGCCGCGGCCGCGCCGCGCCGGCCCCCGGCCCGCGCGGCGGGCGCGCCGGCGCGGCGCGCGCCGCGGGAGCGCGGCCTCAACCGTCGCCGCGTGG
>CAXTTD010000197.1:0-794 GCA_964246945.1 uncultured Solirubrobacteraceae bacterium
GCAGGCCCCCGCGGGCGCCCCCGCCAACGCCCGACGCCCGCGCCGCCGCCGCGCGCGCCGCCGACGCCGCGGCCGCAGACGCCCGGACCCTGCCGCGGGCGCGCACCGTCGCCGAGGAGGCGGCCAACGCGCTGCGCGAGCAGATCCGCACCGGGCGGCTCGCGCCGGGGGCTCGCCTGCGCCAGGGGCAGATCGCCGAGCAGTTCGGCGTGAGCATCACCCCGGTGCGCGAGGCGTTCGGCCTGCTCGAGCGCGAGGGTCTCGTGCAGCGCACGACGCACCGCGGGGTGGTCGTGTTCCGCCCCTCGATCGATGACCTGCTCGGCGGCTACGAGATCCGCTCCGCCCTGGAGGCGGTGGCGGCCGCCCACGCTGCCCAGCACCTCGACGCGGCCGGGATCGCGGAGCTGCGGGCGATCGTCGACGAGATGGCCGACACCCGCGACGACGCCGCCTACGTCGAGCTCAACGCGCACTTCCACGCCCGTATCGAGCGGGCGGCGCGCAACCCGCGCCTCGCCGAGCTCATCCGCACCGAGCGGATGGCGACCAACGCCTACATCATGTTCCTCGGGGTGAAGCGGGCGAGCTCCGCGGATACGCAGACCGAGCACGAGGCGATCGTCGCCGCCCTCGAGGCGGGAGACTCAGATGCCGCGTCGGCGGCGATGGCGCGCCATCTCGCGATCCGGGCCTCCGAGCTGCGCCACCGCTACGCGGGCGCCGTCGGCGCGCGCCCGGCGGGGCGCGACCGATGAGACCCGGCGCCGCGAGCGCGCGCGCCGCGCGGCCCC
>CAXTTD010000197.1:804-6322 GCA_964246945.1 uncultured Solirubrobacteraceae bacterium
CGCCCGGGGGGGGCCCACCCGTTCCCCCCCGCGGCCCGGGCGGCGCCGCCCCGGCCCCCCCACCCCTCGGAGGGGTGCCGCGCGCGAGCATCCCACCCGGAGCCCTCTACGGCACAGATCGATGATGCATCATGCTTTCCAACCTATAAGGAGGCGTCTATGAGCGTTCGCACCACGGTCGTCGGCTCCTGGTGGCCCCAGGCGGCGCACGCCGAGCGGCTGCGCGAGGCGCACCGCGGCTCGATCGACGCGGACGCCCGCGAGGCGCTGTTCGCGCAGTGCGCCGGGCTCGCGATCACCGAGCAGCGCGAGCTCGGCCTTGACGAGTGGACCGGCGGTGAGTACTTCACCGACGAGTTCCTCAACCACATGCAGACCGTCCTCGAGGGGATCGAAATTGACGTGCCGAGCAAGGAGGAGCTGTTCGACTACGACGACTTCGCGCACGCGCGGATCACCGGCACGATCAGTGCCCCTCGCGGTCTCGGCTACGCGGCGGCGTTTGTCCGTGAGCGTCATCTGCCCGGTGGGGTGAGCAAGGCAACCGTGGTCGGCCCGCTCGAGATGGCGTTCAACGCGATCGACCAGCTTGCCGAGCTCAAGGCGCAGCTGCCCCAGCTGATCGAGGTGACCCGCACCGAGATCCGGTCCCTGGTCGACGCCGGCTGCCCACACGTCCAGCTCGACGTGCCGACGTTCAGCACCCTGATCAGCCTCGGGGCACTCACGCCGGAGGAGGCCGCCGACATCGTGCGGCGCTGCTTCGACGGCGTCACCGGGTCGCGGCGCGGTCTGCACATCTGCAGCGGCAACATGCGCGGCCGGCCGCTCTCGAGCGATCTCAGCTGCGCTCCGTGGGTTGAGATCCTCACCCGGTTGGACGGCGCGATCGATGTCGCGCACGTCGCGGTCCACTACTTCGGGCGCTATCTCGAGCGCGAGGCGTTCGCCGCCGTCCCGCAGAGCATCGAGCTCGCCGTCGGCATCGTCGACGAGGGGTGCTACTGGGTCGAGCCGACCAGCAAGATCCGCGAGCGCGCCGCCGACTGGGCGCGCGTGGTGGGTGAGGAGCGGCTGTGGGTGGCGCCCTCGTGCGGGTTCGGCCGCCACCCGGCCCGCGATGTCCCCGTGCTGCGGGCCAAGCTCGAGAACCTGGTCGAGGCGGCGGCGTCACTGTGAACGAGGGGCGCATCGTCGACCTGTCGCGCGCGATCCATACCGGGATGCCGGTCTACCCGGTGCTCGCTCGGACCTTCCTGCAGCGCTACGTGACCTTCGACGACTGGGAGGGGTCGGGCCGCTGGCCGAGCAGCACCGATCTGCTGGTGATGAGCACGCACGCCGGCACGCACGTCGACGCCAACTGCCACATGGCGCCGGGCACGATCCCGATCGACGAGGCCGACCTCGACCTGCTCATCGGCGACGCGATCCGCCTCGACGTCTCAGGCCTCGAGCCCGGGGAGGAGGTCTCCCTGGAGCGCGTTCGCGCTGCCCTGGACCGGGACGGACTCAGCCTCTCCCCGGGCCTGATCGTGCTCTTCCACACCGGTATGTCCCGCTTCTGGGAGGAGCCGATCTATCAGCAGTCGACGATCGGCATCCGGCCCGAGGTCGTCACCTGGCTGCTTGACAAAGGGGTCCTCGTGTACGGCCTCGACGGTTCCTCGCCCGACGTCGACTTCTTCGCGATGCCCAACCACCAGCTGCTCGGCAAGTGGCCCCACCATCAGATCGAGAACCTCGTCAACCTCGACCGGCTGCCCCCGCGGTTCACCTTCATCGGGCTGCCGCTCGCGCTGCGCGACGCGACGGCGTCTCCGATCCGTGCTGTGGCGGTGATCCCGTGACCGCGACCGATTCGCCGGCGACGGCCACCGAGCTGCGATCGATCTCGCCGGTCTCCGGTGAGCTGCTCGAGAGCTTTGCGGCGATGAGTCCCGCACAGCTCGACGTGGTGCTCGACGCCGCCGTCGCCGCCCAGCGGAGCTGGCGCCAGGCCACGCTGGCGCAGCGGGCGCAGCCGATGCGGGAGCTCGCGCACCTGCTCCGCGCGCGTGTCGAGGAACTGGCGGCGCTGCTCACGCGTGAGACGGGCAAGCCGGTCACCGAATCACGGGCGGAGGTCGAGAAGTGCGCGGCGTGCGCGGACTGGGTGGCGGCTCACGCGGCCACGATGCTCGCCCCCGAGACGTTCGAGTCGACCCCGGCGCACAATCTCGCCCGCTTCCAGCCGCTGGGCTGCGTGCTCGCGATCATGCCGTGGAACTATCCGCTATGGCAGGTGATGCGGGCCGCGTTGCCGGCGCTGATGGCCGGCAACGCCGTGGTGCTCAAGCACGTCACCAACGTGACCGGCTGCGCGTTGGCGGCCGAGCAGCTACTCGCGGACGCAACGTTTCCGCGCGGCCTGTTCGCGACGTTGCGCCTCGAGACCGAGCGCGTCGCGCCGGTGATCACCGACCCGCGCGTCGCCGGCGTGACCCTGACCGGCAGCGTCCGGGCCGGTGAAGCCGTGGGCCGGCTCGCGGGCGGGGCGCTGAAGCGGGTCGTGCTCGAGCTGGGCGGCTCGGATCCATTCGTCGTGCTCGACGACGTCTCCGTGGCGCCGGTCGTGCGCGCCGCCGTGCGCGCCCGCTTCCAGAACAACGGCCAGAGCTGTATCGCGGCCAAGCGCTCCATCGTCCACGCCGGCGTCGCCCAGGCGTTCACCGCGCGATTCGTCGAGTCGGTCGCCGCACTGCGGGTCGGAGACCCCATGGATCCCGAAACCCAGGTCGGGCCGATGGCCCGCGCCGATCTGCGCGATGCCCCGCAGGGCCAGCTCGAACGGGCGCTCGCCGAGGGCGCCCGGGCGGCGACCGGACGCCGCGCTCGCGCCGGCGAGGGCTGGTTCTTCGAGCCGACCGTGCTCACCGACGTCGACCGCGACAGCCCGGTCTTCGCGGAGGAGACGTTTGGGCCGTTGGCCGCGATCACGGTCGCCGCCGACGATGGCGAGGCGATCGCCCTGGCCAACCGGTCGCCGTTCGGGCTCGGATCGAGCGTCTGGACCTCCGACCCCGACCGCGCCGGCGCGCTCGCCGACCGTCTGGAGACGGGCATGGTGTTCATCAACGGGATCGTCGCTTCGGATCCCCGCCTGCCGTTCGGCGGGATCAAGCGCAGCGGCATCGGGCGCGAGCTGTCGGCGTTCGGGATCCGCGAGTTCGTCAACGTCCAGCTGGGTCCGCGCTCTGGCCGGGCCACCGCGAGACGGGCCCCCTCGAGGCACGCGGATGACTCCAGGGTGCGCGCCCTCGGGACGGGCGGGGTCCAGCCGACGGCTGCGATGCATCATACATTTGCGGGCCCGTGGGTCCGCTCTCTAGCGACAGGAGAGGGACATGAGGAGAGAACACACAGCACGCCGCCGATCGCGAGCCAGACGTGCCGTGCTGCTGCTGGCGACGGGTCTGCTGGCCGTCATGCTGGCCGCGTGCGGCTCGTCGAGCAAGAGCTCGAGCTCTAGCGCAGGCGCGAGGACCAGCTCGAGCAGCGCGAGCGCGAGCACTGGCGGCGTGGCGGCCTCGGCCGAGGCGACGGTGGCCAAGTTCGAGAAGCCGGTCACCGCCTGGCCCGGCCCGAACACTCCGTTCACGCCGCCGGCCCATAAGAAGATCACCGTGATCACGTGCAGCAGCACGGGCATCACCTGCGTCCGGGTCGCCCACGGCGTCGAGGCCGCCGCCAAGGTCCTCGGCTGGTCGGTCGACGTCGTCGACGGCAAGGGTGATCCGACCGTGTGGAACTCGGCGATCCGCCAGGCAATCTCCGACAAGTCCAACGGCATCGTGCTCGCCGCGGTGGTTCCGGCGCTCGCCTCCGGCGCCGTCCAGGCCGCGCGGAGCGCGCACATCCCGGTGATCTACACCCTCGGCAACGTGCTGCAGGGCACGAACCTCGACATGGACACCAACCGGGCCGAGGCCGGCCGGGTGCTCGCCGACTGGACGGCGGTGGACTCGGGCGGCAAGGCGCAGGTGCTCGTCCTCTACGACCACGAGTTCCCCGAGCTGGTCGCCTACGCCAACGCGTACGTCGCGGAACTGAAGGCGGTGTGTCCGAAGTGCAAGGTCGTCGGCACGCCCTCGTTCACCCTCGAGACGTTCGCGACGACGCTGCCCAGCATCGTCTCCAACGCGATGCGCGACAACCCCGGCCTCAACTACGTGGTCACGCCCTACGACTCCGCCTCGACATTCATCCAGCAGGGCGCGCGGGAGGTGGGGCGCTCGGTGAAGGTGGCCGGCGACGGCGGCGATCAGCCGACGCTGGCCAACCTCAAGGACGGCACCGAGTCGGCATCTATGGGGGTGCCGTCGGAGTGGATGGGGTGGCAGGCGCTCGACGCGATCGGGCGCTACCTGGTCGGCAAGCCCCTGCCCAGCACCCCGGTCGTGCAGGGCCTGATGGTCAAGTCCAACCTCGCCGTCCAGGCCCCCGCGGGCAGCTACTCCGGTGGCTTCAATTACGAGGCCCACTACGAGAAGCTGTGGGGCAAGTGAGCCCGAAGCCAGGCGCGTCGCGGTCAACCTCCCCCGCCCCGGCGATCCGGGCGCGGGGGGTGGTCAAGCGCTTCGCCGGCGCGCTCGCGCTCGCCGGCGTGGACTTCGAGCTCCGGCCCGGGGAGATCCACGCGCTGCTCGGCGAGAACGGGGCGGGCAAGTCGACGCTGATCAAGATCCTCGCCGGGGTGCTCGCCCGCGACGAGGGGGAGATCGAGTTCGGCGGGCGGCGCATGGCGGCCCACTACACGCCGGCCGACGTCACCGACGCCGGCGTCGCCTTCGTCCATCAGGATCTCGGCCTGCTGGGTCACCTCAGCGTGAGCGAGAACATCGCCCTCGCCATCGGCTACGCCAAGCGTGGGCGGCTGATCTCCTACCCGCGGACCGAGCGCCGCGCGGGCGCGCTGCTCGACGATCTCGGCGTCTCGATCGCGCCTCATCGGCTGGTCGGCGAGCTCTCCCAGGACGAGAAGGTGATGGTCGCGGTCGCGCGGGCGTTCGCGCTCAACGCGCGCACGATCGTGCTCGACGAGGTGAGCTCGAGCCTGCCGGCGCCCGAGGTCGACCGCCTGCTCCAGTCGCTGCGCGCGGCGCGGGCCACCGGCGTGGCCTACGTCTACGTGACCCATCGCCTGCGGGAGGTGTTCGCGGTCGCCGACCGGGTGACCGTGCTGCGCGACGGCCGGCCGGTCATCACCGCGGAGGTGGCGAGTCTCGACCCCGCGCGGCTCGTGGGCGCGATCGTCGGCGCCGCCGGGATGCCGGCGGGTCCGCCCGCAACTCGGTCACCCGCCGCGACCAGTGCCCCCAACCGGCTGCGGGTCACCGCGCTCCGAGGCCCCGGGCTCGAGGCGCCGGTGAGCTTCGACGCCGCCCAGGGCGAGGTGATCGGGGTGTGCGGCCTGGTCGGCTGCGGGGCCCGGGAGCTCGCGGCCGTGCTCGGCGGCGCGACCCCGGCGCTCGAGGGC
>CAXTTD010000198.1:0-6318 GCA_964246945.1 uncultured Solirubrobacteraceae bacterium
CACGACCCCAACAGCGTTCCAACAACGATCTGCTTGACATAGAAGACTCACGAACCGGCAGTGCTCTGGCCGGACTACTGCTCCCGTCTGAAGGCCGGGCGAGAGCAGCAGCGACGGGCTCAGACCCGGTCCGGCGACGGAGGGGCAGTCTGGCGTGCAGGGGTCGCGTGTCGTTCCGGTCGCGCCCGCGCGGGGTTGGGGGATGGCGGCTGCGATCGTGCTTTGGTACGGCGTGGGTTCGTCATCGTGGGGGTTCGTGCCATCCGTTGGCGAGGAGGTCGAAGACGGCATCGATCGCGTGTTTCCGGTCGGCGTCGGAGCGCACGATCGATGGGATCTCGACGACGTAGCGCGCCAGAGCGCGGGTAGAGGCGTCGGTGGCGGGAACCTTGGTTGCGGCGGCGATTGCTTGACAGAGCTCGTCGGCGTGGCGGGCCCACATGCGGTCGACGTAGCGGGTGAGCGTCGGTGTGGCGCGGACGAGCTCGACGAACTGCTGGCTGCCGGATGCGAGGTCGGGTGCTTGATGGACGTGGCGGCGAAGTGCTTGCAGGATCGGCGTGTCGGGGTCGCGGTCGGTGACGGCCTGGACGAAGCCCGTGCCGATCGACGCGTCTTTGGAGAACAGCAGGGCTTCCTTGGTCGGGTAGTGCGCGAACAGCGTTGAGACCGCGACGTCGGCTGCGTCGGCGACGTCGGCGACCGTGACCTGATCAAAGCCGCGTTCCAGGAACAGGCGCAGGGCTTCGTCGGCGAGCGTCTGGCGGGTCTTGGCCTTCTTGCGCTCGCGTCTGCTGAGAGGTCGGATCGCGTTAGCGTCGTCCATCAATTACGCTTGTGACTACGGTTTCGGTGGCAGTAGTGTTCCGGTATACGGTCTTCACGATAGGAGGAAGCGTGAGCGCAGGATCCCAGACGCGCCAACTGAAGCTCCGTCCAGATCTCACGGTCTCCGTAGCGGATACGGGCAGCGGCCGTCCGGTGCTTGTGCTGCACGGCGGTGGTGGTCCTGAGACGGTCCTGTCGATCGCCGCTCATTCCGCCGAGACGATGCGAGCCCTTACGCCGGTCCACCCCGGCTGGAACGGAACTGACCGGCCGCCGTGGCTGTCCTCGATCGGAGAGCTCGCCGGCGTGTATCTCGATCTGCTCGCAGTCGAGGACCTGCGTGACGTTCTCGTGATCGGCAACTCGATCGGGGGATGGATCGCTAGTGAGATGGTGATCCGTGATGCGGGATCGACGATCGGGGGAGTTGTGCTGATCGATTCGGTGGGGATCGAGGTTCCCGGCCAGCCGGTCCGGGACTTCTTCTCGCTCACTCCGCGCGAGATTGCCGACTACACGTTCTGCGACGGCGACCGCTTCTACACCAACCCAGCGCAGATGGACCCTGAACAGGCGAAGGTGATGCAGGCGAACATGGGCGCGCTTCGTGTGCTGGCGGGGGATCCGTATATGCACGATCCCGGCTTGCGCGAACGCCTCGCTGACGTCAAGTCGCCAGCGCTGGCGATCTGGGGCGACAGCGACGGGATCGCGACTCCCGAATATGGGCAAGCGCTCGCGCGCTTGCTGGCCAACTGTCGTTTTGAGCTGGTCGTCGGCGCCGGTCATGTGCCTCAGCTCGAGCAGCCCGACGCGGTGTTCTCGCTGATCGACTCCTTCGTGGAGCAGACCGCATGAGGGTCTTTCTCACCGGTGCGACCGGCTACCTCGGCTCGGCGGTACTCGCCCGGCTGCAGCAGGAAGGACACGAGGTGACGGCCCACGCCCGATCACGAGTGTCCGCTGGCAGGCTGCCCGACGGCGTCACCGCCGCGGTCGGTGGTCTCTCTGATCCGGCCTGGCTCGCCGATCAGCTCGATGCGATCGATGGCGTGATCCACACCGCCTCGCCCAACGACGAAACCAGCCTGACGGTCGACACCGGCTTTCTTGACGCAGTGCTGCCGGCGCTCGCGGGCAGCAACCGGCCGCTGGTGCACACCGGCGGCAGCTGGATCCACGGCTCCGGGTCAAGCATCTCCGAGAGCACCCCGCCCGACCCACCATCGATCGTTGCTTGGCGTCCGGCGGTCGTTGCCCGGGTGCGCCAAGCAGCGTCCCAGGGGATCCGGACGGTCGTGCTCGCTCCAGCGAACCTCTATGGCGACGGCAGCGGCATCCCCGCGACGCTCGCCCAAGGACCCACCACCGACGGCCCCGACCCGGCGCTGGTGGTGGTTGGTGGCGACCAGCGCTTCCCCAACGTGCATCGCGGCGACATCGCCGCGCTCTACGCGCTCGCGCTGACCGAGGCGCCCGCCGGGTCCTACTTCCTCGGCGCCAACGCCGAAAGCCCCACCATGACCGAACTGATGCAGACCGCTAGCCGGACACGCGGACTCGACGGCCGCATCGAGCCCGAACCGGCCGAACGCTCGCGGGAGCGACTCGGCCCGCTCGCCGACGCCGTCCTGCTCGACGCGCAAATCGACTGCGCAGCCGCCCGCAACCTTGGCTGGACGCCCGCCGGCCACTCGCTGATCAACGAGCTCACCAAGCCAGGAGACGCCTGAGCCATGCCCGAGATCAACCACCCGCGGCCGATTATCACTGCCGCCGACCAGGCGCCGAGCTACTGGCTGCGGGACGCGCTGTGGTCGGTGCTGCTGTCCGGACAGGCGACGCTCGGTCAGTGCACCGTGCTCGAACAGCTCATGCCCCAGGGCAACGGCCCTCCGCCTCACGTCCACGAACGGATGGGCGAGGGCTTCTACATCATCGACGGCACGATCGACTACCTCGTCGAAGAACAGAGGATCCACACCAAGACCGGCGCCGCGATCTGGATCCCCGCCGGCACCGTCCACGGCTTCACCGTCACCAGCGAGACCGCGCGGGTGCTGAACTTCTACACGCCAGGAGGGTTCGATGATCACCTGCCCTACGTCGCCGCGCCGGCCACCGCGCGCGGGCTTCCGCCCACCGGGTTCCAAGACGCGCACGATCCCCAGGCCGAGGCCGCCTACCGCGACCGGATCCGCGACCTTCACCAGGAAACGTCAGCGATCTGATCGCCTGACATACGACTGGCCAGCATCCGCCAACAGCGCGGCTGAACGGTACTTCCAAGTGAAACCGGCATACCGTCGCCCGGACGATTAGCGGTGGCGCGGGGGGCCAGACCGAGGACCGCTCGCCGATAGGCCCTTCGACACGCGCATGATCGAAGAAACAACGGCTCGCTTCGTGGCCGCGTCACGATCAAGCGCAAGCCAAACCGCACCAGCTAGGACTTATCTCGAGGAGCTATCGCCATGAGCATCACCTCCACTCCTATCGCCGTGATCGGGGCCACCGGCCAACAGGGCGGCGCCGTCGTGGCGGCGCTGCTGGACCGTGGCGCGCCGGTGCGCGCCGTCGTTCGCGACGCCGGCAAGGCCGACCATCTCGCCGAGCGTGGCGCAGCGGTGGCCGTGGCCGATCTCGACGACGGCGACGCGCTCCGGACTGCGTTCGACGGCGTCGGCGCCGTGTTCGCGATGACGACGATGACCGGCCCGTCCGCCACCGACGGCGAAGTCGCGCATGGACGTGCCATCGCCGACGCGGCGCGCCACGCGCAGGTCGCGCATCTCGTATACAGCTCCGTCGGCGGCGCCGAGCGCGATACCGGCATTCCGCACTTTGAGAGCAAGTGGCAGGTCGAGCAGTACCTGCGCGAGGTTGGCGTCCCGACAGTCGTCATCCGCCCGACGTTCTTCATGGATAACTTCATCTCGCTGTTCACCCCATCGACCGAGGACGGGCAGGTCGTCGTGCGCGCGCCACTGGCGCCGGGGGTGCCCCTGCAGATGATCGCCGTCGAGGACATCGGCGAGGCCGCCGCAACCGCGCTCCTGGACCGGACGGCGGTCCCCGACGGCGCAATCGAGATCGCAGGCGACGAATGCACACCGGAGGCGATCGCCGACGCCTTCGGCGCCAACGCAGGCCGCCCTGCGCGGTTCGCGCCGCTGCCGATCGACGCGCTCGACGACGATGACGCCCAAGCGATGTTTCGGTGGTTCACGCAACCGCCGGCCTACCAGGCCGACATGGAGCACACCCGAGTGCTGGTGAGCGACGTCACCGACTTTCCAACATTCGTTGCGCGGCACCCCACGAAGACCCTGTGAACGCCGGAGCCACCAGTGAGCGGGAAGGGAGAGTGCCCCTTTCACGAATCGGCAGTGCTCTATCCGGACTACTGCTCTGGAGCGGGCGTCGGCTAGAGCAGCAGCACGGGGCAGAGACCCGGGTTGGCGACGATACGGAAGCCTGGTGAGCGGTAACTGGATGTGTCGTTTAGAGAGATGTGACCAGACGCGATCCGCGATCCGCGATCTCGTCGCGGATCTCACGGACCTTTTCGATCGGCTGGCCGTGTGGATCCGATAGATCCCAGTCGATGTAGCGCTTGCCGGGGATGTACGGGCACTGATCGCCGCAGCCCGCCGTGACGATCACGTCGGCTGGCTGGGGGAGCTCGATCGTGAGCATCTGCGTGGCGCGATCGGACAGGTCGATGTCGAGCTCGCGCATTACCTGGACAACTTCGGGATGGACCTGGTCGGCCGGCGTGGTGCCGGCCGAGAGCGACTGATGGGCGTCGCCGACAGTGCGCTCAAACAACGCCTGGCTCATCTGAGAGCGCCCGGCGTTCTGCAGGCAGACGAACAGGACGGTGGCCATCCCCAGAAGCATTGCATTGACAACCGTCACTTCAATTGATTTTCTATATCGATGAGCGTCGATCTAGAACTCGTCCCCAAGACCAAGCGTCCCGCCGGGGAGCCGTGCTGTGTGCCGGTGGTCTACCCCGACGTCGACCGGGGGCAGGCGGCCCGGATCGCGGAGGTCGCCAAGGCGCTGGGTGACCCTGTCCGGGTGCAGCTCATCGACGTCTTGCGAAAGCACGCCGGGAAGGTCTGCGTGTGCGAGCTGGTGCCGCTATTCGATCTCTCCCAACCCACGGTGTCTCATCACCTCAAGGTGCTGCGCCAGGCCGGACTAGTCGGCTCAGAGCGCCAAGGCCTGTGGGCCTACTACTACGTGATCCCCGATGCCTTGGCCGATCTCGCCGGCTGGCTGTCCTAACCCCCTCTGTCGAAGGAGTCGTCGTGACTGTCCCCACCGATCAGACCGAGCTGCGCGACGTCGTACGCGCCAAGTACGCCGCCGCTGCGACCACCACCTCCGAACGCAACGCCAGCTGCTGTTCAGCGGAGGGTGCGATCATCACCGAGGAGCAGCGCGAGCAATTCGGCTCCCCTCTGTATGACCAGGCCGTCCGTGAGCAGCTGCCCGACGCGGCGGTGCTCGCCTCCCTGGGATGTGGCAACCCAATCGCGGTCGCCGAGCTACACGAAGGCGAGACCGTGCTTGACCTCGGGTCAGGCGGCGGAATCGACGTGCTCTTGTCAGCCAAGCGCGTCGGGCCGACGGGGCTGGCCTATGGGCTGGACATGACCGACGAGATGCTTGACCTCGCGCGGCGAAACCAGACCGAGGCTGGCGCCACCAACGTGCAGTGGCTGCGCGGCCATATCGAACAGATCCCACTCCCGGCTAACACGGTCGACGTGATCATCTCCAACTGCGTGATCAACCTCTCCGGCGACAAGGCCCAGGTGTTGCGCGAAGCCGCCCGGGTGCTCAAGCCTGGCGGCCGGTTCGCCGTCTCCGACGTCGTCGCTGACCCCGACATGGACCAGGCGACGCGCGACGACATGTCCGCCTACACCGGCTGCATCGCCGGGGCGCTGACCCGCGACGAATTCACCGACGCGCTCACCGCCGCCGGTTTGACTGACATCACGATCGATGAGACCCACCGCGTCCACGCCGCCGCCGCCTCAGCGATCGTGCGCGCCAACAAGCCTGACCCCAGCTGCTGCTCGACAACCGCCCAAGCATCGTGCTGTGAGCCGTCTGCGAAGGACGCCTGCTGCAACACCACAGCGACCAGTTCCGGCGGGTGTGGATGCCAGTAGCCGACCGCTCAACATCCGCTCCGCGACGGCCGGCGCCCTGCCGGCCGTCGTCGCGATCTACAACGCGGGCATCGCGGAACGCGTCGCGATCTTCGAAACCGATCCGCGAACCGAACACGATCTCGCCGGCCGAGCGACCGACGGGCACCCGTTCGTCGTCGCCGAGCAGGCCGGGAAAGTGGTCGGGTTCGCTCGTGCCGGCAGCTACTCAGACCGCTGCGTCTATCAGGGAGTCGGCGAACACGCCGTCTACGTGCACCCAACGCCCGCGGACAAGCACTCGGCCGCCAGCTGCTTG
>CAXTTD010000199.1:0-6312 GCA_964246945.1 uncultured Solirubrobacteraceae bacterium
GTCGTGATCTCGCTCGCGTTCGCGGTCGGGCTGTTCTTCCTGGCGCCGCTCGGGGTGGCGAGCCTCGTGCGCCGGGAGCTCGGCGGCTCGTGGTGGTTCTGGCTGCTCGAGGGCGGGCTGCGCACCGTGATCTTCCTCGCGTACCTCACGGTGATCTCGCGGCTGCGCGACCTGCGGCGCGTGTTCGAGTACCACGGCGCCGAGCACAAGGTGATCTCCTGCTACGAGGCGGGCGACGAGCTCACCCCCGAGCGCGCGGCGCTCTACTCGCGCCTGCACCCGCGCTGCGGGACGAGCTTCCTGCTGGTGGTGATGATCATCTCGATCTTCGTGTTCGCCCCGGTCGGGCTGCCCGCGTGGTGGGTGCTCGTGCTCAGCCGGCTTGCCGGGGTGCCGCTCATCGCCGGTCTCGCCTTCGAGGTGATCAAGTGGGCCGGGCGTCACCGCGCCGCGCGCGCGGTGGCGCTCGTGATGTGGCCGGGGCTGCAGCTGCAGCGGCTCACCACCCGCGAGCCCGACCTCGACGAGCTCGCCGTGTCGATCGCCTCGCTGCAGGCGGTGCTCGCCCGCGAGACGCCGGGGGTCCATGAGGCGGCCGAGCTGCTCGGCGTCGAGGTCGTCGCGTGAGTTCGGCCGAGCTGCGCGTCTGCGCCGTGTGCGTCGCGGCGAGGTCGCCGGCCCTTGGCCCCCGCAGCCGCCGTTAATGAACTGGTGGCATGAGGATTCCCATCGACGCGGTGGGTCGGCTGGTGGTGCCGAAGCCGCTGCGCAGCGAGCTGAGCAACACGGGCGCGACCGAGCTCGAGGTGATCGCCCGCGACGGAGTCATCGAACTCGCCGTGGCGGACGTACCGGGATGGGTCGAGGAGCGCGACGGTGATCCGGTGATCGTCACCAGCCGGCCGATGATGCCGCTCGGCGTTGAGGACGTGCGGGCGGCCATCGACCGCGTACGACGTTGATCGCGCCGGATTCGAGCGTCACCATCGCGGCGGCGGCGTCCTGGCACGACGCGCACGAGGCGGCGCTCACCGCGTTGGCCGCCGATCAGGCTGCGCTGATCGTGCACGTCGCGTTCGAGACCACTTCCGCGCTGAGTTGGATGCCCGAAGGTCACCGGCTTGCGCCGGCCGTGGTTCTCGACTGGCTCGCGCGCCGCTTCCCCGCCGCGTGGCTCACCCTGCCGACAGGACCGACGCGGCGAGGACTCTGGACGGCGGTCGACTCGGGAATCCGTGGGGGAGGGCTGTACGACGCCCTGATCGCCGCGACCGCGGCGCGTCACCGGCACACCCTTCTGAGCGCCGATCGCCGTGCGGCGCCCGCCTACGAGGCGGTGGGCGCCGAGGTCGTGTACCTCGCCTCCGAATGAGCCCGAGCTGGACGAGCCGCGCGTCGCCCGTGAAGCCGTGGGGTAGCCACCCCGTATCGAGGTTCACACTCACGAAGGGAACGACATGGCTGACAGTGGAGACGCAGACAAGGCCAAGGGTCGGGTCAAGGAAGCCGCCGGCGATCTCACCGACGACAAGGACCTGAAGAAGGACGGCAAGGCCGACAAGGCCAGCGGCTCGCTCAAGAACGCCGTCGACAGGGCCAAAGACGCGCTCCAGGGCAATCGCTGAGGCGCGGGATGCCTCCCGGGAGACCGTGATCCGCGGGCTTCCGGGGATCAAGGGGCGCCGGCGCATTGCACGGGGGCGGGGCCGGCGGATCAGTGACCCGACACTAGACTCGACCGGGTGATCGACGGCCTCGTCACCCAGGTGCTGGAACGCTTCTCCGAGCTCGAGACCGAGCTGTCGGACCCCACCGTGATCGGCGACCGCGAGCGCTACGCGTCGACGCGGCGGGCGTACTCCGAGCTCGAGTCCGCGGCCCGGCTCGCCGGCGAGTACCGCCGCGCGATGGACGATGTGGCGGGGGCGCGCGAGCTGATCGCCGAGGACGGCGACGATCCCGAGCTGCGCTCGCTGCTCGACTCCTCCCGCGAGCAGATGGAGACGCTCGAGGAGGAGATTCGCCTCGCCATGGTGGAGCGCGACCCCAACGACGACAAGAACGTGATCGTCGAGATCCGTCCCGGAATCGGGGGCGAGGAGGCGGCCATCTGGGCCGGTGACGTATACCGGATGCTCATCCGCTACGCCGAGCGGCGTGGGTTCAAGACCGAGCCGCTGTCGGTGGGGGATGGGGACTACACGTTCTCGATCAAATCCCGCCCACCCAACGGCGCCTATTCGGTGTTCAAGTTCGAGGGTGGAACCCACCGCGTCCAGCGCGTGCCGGAGACCGAGTCCCAGGGTCGTATCCATACCTCGACGGCGACCGTCGCGGTGCTGCCCGAGGCCGAGGACGTCGAGGTGCAGATCGACCCGAACGACCTTCAGATCGACGTCTACCGCAGCTCCGGGCCCGGTGGGCAGTCGGTGAACACGACCGACTCGGCGGTCCGCATCACCCACAAGCCGACCGGGGTCGTCGTCTCGATGCAGGACGAGAAGTCCCAGCTGCAGAACCGCGAGCGCGCGATGCGAGTGCTCCGCGCGCGCCTGTACGAGCGCGCGATCGCCGAGCAGCAGGCCGAGATCGGGGCCAGTCGCCTCGCGCAGGTCGGCACCGGGGAACGGGCCGAGAAGATCCGCACCTACAACTATGCGGAGAACCGGGTCAAGGATCACCGCGTCAACCTGCTCGTGCACAACCTCGACGGGATCCTCGCCGGCGAGCTCGACGAGTTCACGAGCGCGCTGCAGGACGGCGAGAAGCGTCGGCGCCTCGACGAGCAGGCGGGTGGCTGATTCGAGCTCCGCAGCGGCGGTGGCAGGGTCGCCGACGGTGGCCGAGCTGCTCGCCGCCGGGGCCGCGCGCCTCGCCGCTGTCTCGGAATCCGCCCGGCTCGACGCCGAGCTGCTGCTCGCGGAGGCGCTCGGGGTGGGACGCGCGCAGCTCGTGCTCGACCGCGGCATCGCTGTCGATGGGGCGGCCCGGTCTAACTACGAGGGGCTGCTTGCGCGGCGGGCGGCGAGCGAGCCGGTCGCCTACCTGCTCGGCCGGCGGGCGTTTCGGTGGATCGAGCTCACCGTCGACTCAAGGGTGCTGGTACCGCGACCCGAGACCGAGCTACTCGTCGAGGTGGGCCTCGGGCTCGCCACGGGCAGCACCGTGATTGACGTCGGTACCGGCAGCGGAGCGCTCGCGCTCGCGCTCAAGCATGAGCGCCCTGACCTCGGGGTTCGCGGCGTCGACGTGAGCCCCGAGGCGATCGCGCTCGCCGAAGCGAACGCAGGGCGCCTCAACCTCGACGTGAGCTTCATGGTGGGGGATCTGCTCGATGGGGTTCCCGAGCCGGCGGACGCGGTGCTCGCAAACCTCCCCTACATCGCCGAGGGCACCCCGCTGCCGGCCGATATCGTCGGTTTCGAGCCGGCGCTCGCGTTGTTCGGCGGCCCCGACGGCCTCGCCGTGATCCGCCGGCTTGTCGCGACGCTCGCCGGACGCGCGTGGCCGGCGCTGCTCGCGCTCGAGATCGGCGAGGACCAGGGGCCGGCGGTGAGCGGGCTGATCTCCGCCGCGGGCTTCGCCGAGGTGGCGGTGCGTCGCGACCTGGCCGGGCGCGACCGCGTCGTTGAGGGGCGCCGCGTCGTGGAGGGGCGGCGATGACGGTCACGCACGCCGAGACGTTCGAGCGCTGCATGGCCGTGGGCGGCGTCGCGGTGTTCCCGGCCGACACGGTGTACGGGCTCGCCTGCGACCCGGGCAACCGAATCGCCGTCGAGCGGCTGTACCGGATGAAGCGCCGGGCGCTCGACACGCCCTCGGCGGTGATGTTCTTCGACCGCTCGCTCGCCCTCGAAGCGCTACCCGAGCTCGGTCCTCGCACCCGGCAGGCGCTCGAGCGGGTGTGGCCGGGGCCGGTGACGGCGCTGCTGTCCAACCCCGCGGGCCGCTACCCGCTCGCCTGCGGAACGGACATGGCGACGCTCGGAGTGCGCTGCGTCGCCGTGCCCGAGCTCGCCGGCGTCCGCTGGCCGGTGCTCCAGTCGAGCGCGAATTTCAGCGGCGAGCCCGACGCCCGCACCCTCGACGCGGTGCCCGCCGAGATCCGGCGCCGCTGCGAGATGGTCATCGACGGCGGCCCGCTGCCCGGCACCCCGTCGACGGTTGTCGACCTGCGCGAGTACGAGGCGATGGGGGAGTGGGCAACCCTCCGCGCCGGGGCGCTCGATCCGGAGACGCTCGCCGCGCAGCTGCAGGAGCGCTACACATTCGCGCCGGAGGGCTACGCGGAGATGATCCGCGAGGACATCCCCGCCTACGAGGAGATGCAGGCCCAGGTCGGGGCCGCCTGCGCGGTGGACGCCCACCGCGTGCTCGAGCTCGGCACCGGGACGGGGGAGACCGCCCGGCGGCTGCTCGAGGCCAACCCGCAGGCGCGGCTTGTTGGCGTCGACGAGAGCGCGGCGATGCTCGGAGCGGCCGCCGCCCGCCTGCCCGCCGAGCGGGTGTCGCTGCAGGTCGGCCGCCTCGAGGAGGAGCTGCCGCCCGGTGGGTTCGACCTCGTCGCGAGCGCGCTGTGCGTGCACCACCTCGACGGCGCGGCCAAGCGGGACCTGTTCGCACGGGTCCGAGCGCGGCTCGCGCCCCGTGGGCGCTTCGTGCTCGCCGATCTCGTCGTGCCCGACGACCCGGCCGACGTCGTCACCGAGCCCACCCCCGGCTACGACCTGCCCGACCGACTCGAGGACCAGCTCGGCTGGCTCGTGCAGGCGGGGTTCGATCCGACGGTTGTGTGGGCCCAGCGCGACCTCGCGGTGGTCGCCGCCGTCGCGGTGTGAGCTCCTGCGCCGTCCGGGGCGCCGGTAGCATCGGCACAGTGACCGATGCCGATCTGCCGCCCGACTACTTGGACCGACCGCTCTCCGAGGTCGACCCGGAGATCGCCGAGGTCCTCGCGCTCGAGCTCGAGCGCCAGCAGCACACGCTCGAGATGATCGCCTCCGAGAACTTCGCGCCGGTCGCGGTGCTCGAGGCACAGGGCTCGGTGCTCTCCAACAAATACGCCGAGGGCTACCCCGGCCGGCGCTACTACGGCGGCTGCGAGTTCGTCGACGTCTCCGAGCAGCTGGCGATCGACCGCGCCAAGGCCCTGTTCGGCGCCGAGCACGCGAACGTCCAGCCGCACGCCGGCGCGCAGGCGAACAATGCCGTCTACCACGCGTTGCTCACGCCCGGGGACACGCTGATGGGCCTCGAGCTCGCCCACGGCGGGCACCTCTCGCACGGGATGAAGCTCAACGTCTCGGGCCGGCTGTACGACATCGTCGCCTATCAGGTCGAGCGCGAGACCTCGCTGATCGACATGGACGAAGTGCAGCGGCTCGCCCACGAGCACCGACCGCGGATGATCGTCGCCGGCTGGTCGGCCTACCCCCGCCAGCTCGACTTCGCTCGCTTCCGGGAGATCGCCGACGAGGTCGGCGCCTACCTGTTCGTCGACATGGCCCACTTCGCGGGGCTCGTCGCCGCCGGCCTGCACCCCTCGCCGGTCCCGTACGCCGACGTCGTGACGTCGACCACCCACAAGACGCTCGGGGGCGGCCGCGGCGGGGTCATCCTGTGCCGGCAGGCGCACGCCAAGAAGATCGACTCCGCGGTGTTCCCCGGTCAGCAGGGCGGGCCGCTCGAGCACATCATCGCCGGCAAGGCGGTCGCGCTGAGGATCGCGGGCACCGAGTCCTTCCGCGAGCGCCAGCGGCGCACGATCGACGGCGCGCGTACCGTCGCCGAGGAACTCGTCGGTGCCGGTGGCGGCGTGTCGGTGCTCACCGGCGGCACTGACGTCCACCTCGTGCTCGTCGACCTGCGCGCCTCCGAGCTCGACGGCCAGCAGGCCGAGGACCGCCTGCACGAGATCGGGATCACCGTGAACCGCAACGCGGTGCCGTTCGACCCGCGCCCGCCGATGGTGACCAGCGGGCTGCGCATCGGCACGCCGGCGCTGGCCACCCGGGGCCTGACCGACGAGGACTTCCACGAGGCCGGCCGGATCAGCGCCGCCACCCGCACCGCCGGCGCGGACTGCGCGGCGGCGCGAGCCGGCCTGGCCGAGCGCACCGCGCAGATCGCCGAGAGCCACCCGCTGTACGCGCAGCTCGGTACGCCCGCCGTCGTCTGAGCAGCCCTCCGCCGTCCGAACCGATCGGCCGTGCGGAGGTGGGTACCCGGCCGGGTGTGCGGTGGTGGGCACCGGCCGGGCGTGCGGTGGTGGGCACCGGCCGGGCGTGCGGTGGTGGGCGGCGCCGCGTAATG
>CAXTTD010000200.1:0-6310 GCA_964246945.1 uncultured Solirubrobacteraceae bacterium
GAGGCGGCGGGTGTGCGGCGGCGCGGGACCGGGCGGCGGCCGCCGCCGACCGTCGCGCGCTGGCCCTGGACGCTCTGACGGGCGCGTGGCAGCGCGGACCCGGATTGCACGAGCTGGCGCGGGAGATCGAGCGGGCCCGGCGCGGCACCGGGCAGCTGGTGGTCGTCTACATCGACGTCAACGGGCTGAAGGCGACCAACGATCGCGACGGGCACCTGGCCGGCGATGCCGTTCTCTGCCACATCGTCGAGACGCTCCGCTCTCGTCTGCGCCCGTATGAGCTCATCGTGCGGGTGGGCGGCGACGAGTTCGTCTGTGCACTGTCGGCGGCGTCGATCGGCGACGTCCGTCGGCGGTTTGACGAGATCACTCGGTTGCTCGCGCGGTCGGAGCGTCCCGGCGCGATCACCGCCGGTTTCGCCGAGCTTGCGCCCGATGACTCTCTGATGGACCTCGTCGACCGTGCCGACCGCGATCTCCTGGTCGCGCACACGGCACGACTGGCCGGGGCCGATGTGCCGCCGGTGTGACGGGTGCGGTGTCGGGGTCCAGGGTGCACGCTGGTGGGCCGCCCCGAAGGCCCGCGTGATCAGCGAGTCTTGAACGCCAACTCTCACGGTCCGTCCCGTGACCCATCAACCGTCACTGGGAACGGAGCCACCAGGGCTGGCCTATGATCTGAGCGTTCGCTCTCACCCTCGGCGGACGATGCATCACCCGGCTTCAGCGCTTGGCCGCAGGCAGCGTGACCGATCCATCGGTCCACGCGATCAAGCCCATCAGGAGCCCCGCAATTTCCATGACGCCGTTCGAGCAGGCCAGGTCAGACGCCGCGATCGCGACCCCGTGCCTCCACTGTCCTCGCTGCGGTCTGGAGATTCCGCTGAGATCGCGGCTGCTGGCGATCGTGCACTGCCCCCGATGTGTCGCGCGCGATCGCCGGCTCGTCGAGCTGCTCAACTCTCAGCTGCCGGGTCCCCCGGTGCACGCCAACCACTCCCTGCAGTCGCCGCCGGCCCAGGTGGGCGTGAGCGATGGGGGAGCTCGACCATGACCGAGGACCGCATGCCCTCCATCCGGCATCGGCGATGGCGCGCCGCGTGTTCGCGGTCGGTCGGTCCGTGGCGGGTCGGCATACGCCATCGCGCGACAGTTCCATCCCCGCGCTGCGGGACCAGACCGAACGCGCGACGGAGGCGGATCGCAACGAGGAGCGTCTGTGGCAACTGCTGGCGCAGGGGACGGTGACGCTGAGTCAGCTGCGTGAGCAGGGGGTGAAAGCCCCCGCCCAGGGTCTGTATGACCTGCAACTGGTCGGCTACGTGATCGACCGCCCCCTCGTGCAGGACGAAGCCGGAGCGCCCACCCTGGGGTATCGCCTGAGCCGGACCCGCGAGACCGGCTCAGCCCCGCCCGCCAGTCCGGAGCGCCCTCGCGACCGTCCGCTCACCGCGCCACATCCGACACCCGAGCTCGAGCTCCACTGAGCGTCGAGGCCGTGCGCCCACCGTCCAAGCCCCGTTCGGGTGAGCGCGGCCGTGCTCCGCGCCGGGGGATGCCGCGGGTCCCGTGACCGCGAGGACGCGGCTGCGTCACCGCGAGGACGAGGGGGCCGCGACCGCGAGGACGGGCAACAACATTGTCAACTAATATAAGTCGGCAATAGGTTCAAGAGCGGAGAGGGGTCTCACGATGGGAATGCTTGACGGCAAGGTGGCGCTGATCACCGGGGCGGCCCGCGGTCAGGGTCGCGCCCACGCGCTCACCTGTGCCCGGGAGGGCGCCGAGGTGATCGCGGTCGACATCAATGACCAGCTGGCGACCGTTCCCTACGCGATGGCCACGCCCGGCGACCTCGCCGAGACGGTGAGCAGGATCGAGGCCCTCGACCGCCGCGCGCTGGCGCTCACCGTCGACGTGCGCGAGCAGGCGCAGCTCGATGCGGCGGTGTCCCGCGGGCTCGCCGAGTTCGGACACATCGACATCCTCATCGCCAACGCCGGGATCTGGACCCAGGCGCCGTTCTGGGAGCTCACCGAGGATCAGTGGGACGAGATGATCGGCGTCAACCTCACAGGGGTGTGGAAGTCGGCGAAGGCAATCGCGCCGCACATGATCGAGCGCCAGACCGGGTCGATCGTCATCACCTCCTCGACCAACGGCCTGGAGCCGGGCCTCAACTACGCCCACTACGTGGCGGCCAAGCACGCCGTCGTGGGGCTGATGAAGAACATCGCGCTCGAGCTCGCGCCCCACGGGATTCGCTGCAACTCGATCAACCCGGGGGCGATCAAGACGCCGATGACCGATCACCCGGGAGCGTGGGACATGTTCGCCGGCCACGAGGGCGGCACCGAGGCCGACATGCTCGAGGGTGGGTACCAATTCGCCGCGCTGAAGGGGACGACGTTCATGGACCCGCAGGTGATCGCTGACACCGCGCTGTACCTCAACTCGGACCTCGCCGCCAAGGTCACGGGGGTGACGATCCCGGTCGACGCGGGTCACCTGATTCTCACGGGGGTCAACCCGACGCCGGTGCACTGACGCCGCCACATCACGCGAAAGGAGACACGGGAATGTCCGGACGACTGGAGGGAAAGGTCGCGTTCGTCACCGGCGCGGCGCGCGGTCAGGGCCGCAGCCACGCGGTGCGGCTTGCCCAGGAGGGCGCCGACATCATCGCCGTCGACATCTGCGCGCAGGTGGACTCGGTCCCCTACGCGATGGCGACGCCGGATGACCTGACGCAGACGGTCACGGAGGTCGAGGCGCTCGATCGCCGCATCGTCGCCACCGAGGCCGACGTCCGTGACTACGGCGCGCTCACGGCGGCCCTCGACGCGGGGGTGGCCGAGCTCGGCCGCCTCGACGTCGTCAGCGCCAACGCCGGCATCTCCAGCTTCGGCGAGAGCGCCGAGCTCGAGGAGCAGCAGTGGCAGGACATGATCGACACCAACCTGACCGGGGTGTGGCATGCCGCCAAGGCGGCGATCCCACACATCAGGGCCGGCGGCCGCGGCGGCGCGATCATCCTCACCAGCTCCACGGCCGGTCTCATGCCGTACCCCAACCTGTCGCACTACACGGCGGCCAAGCACGGCGTGGTCGGGCTGATGAAGACACTCGCGCTCGAGCTGGCCCCGGACATGATCCGGGTCAACTCGGTCCACCCGACCACGGTGGACACGGCGATGGTCCAGAACCAGACGACCTACACGTTGTTCCTGGGCGGCAAGCCGGACGCCACCCGTGAGGAGGCGAGCGCCGCCTTCACCGAGTTGAACGCGCTGCCGATCCCGTGGGTCGACGCCGTGGACATCTCCAACGCGATCGTGTTCCTCGCCTCCGACGAGGGTCGCTACATCACCGGCGTCGCGCTCCCGATCGACGCCGGAGCGGTGATCAAATGAGCGGTCGCGTGCAGGGCAAGGTCGCGTTCATCACCGGAGCGGCGCGCGGCCAGGGCCGCAGCCACGCGATCCGTCTGGCCCAGGAGGGCGCGGACATCATCGCCGTCGACGTCTGTGCGCAGATCGAGTCGGTTCCCTACGGAATGGCGACGCCCGCCGACCTCGCCGAGACGGTGAAGGAGGTCGAGGCACTGGACCGGCGCATCATCGCCACCCAGGCCGACGTGCGTGACCCCGCCGCGCTCGGCGCGGCCGTCGACGCGGGCGTGGCCGAGCTGGGTCGGCTGGACATCGTCTCGGCCAACGCCGGGATCTCGAGCTTCGCGGCCTCGGACACGATGCCCGAGCAGCAGTGGCGGGACATGATCGACACCAACCTCACCGGGGTGTGGCGTACCGCGAAAGCGACGATCCCGCACCTCAAGGCCGGCGGCCGAGGCGGGGCGATGGTCCTCACCAGCTCGGCGGCCGGCCTGATCGCCTACCCGGGCGTCTCCCATTACGTGGCGGCCAAGCACGGGGTGGTGGGGCTGATGAAGACGCTCGCGCTCGAGCTGGCCCCGGACATGATCCGGGTCAACGCGATCTGTCCCACTCAGGTGGACACGCCGATGATCATGAACGAGCCGACCTACAAGCTGTTCGATCCGGAGGCCGAGACTCCGACCCGGAAGAGCTTCGAGCCGGTCTCGCAGGCGATGAACGCGCTGCCGATCCCGTGGGTGGAGGCCGTCGACATCTCAAACGCCTTGCTGTTCCTCGCCTCCGACGAGGGTCGGTACATCACCGGCGTGGCGCTGCCCGTCGACGCGGGGACGGTGATCAAGTGAGCGGCCGGGTCGAGGGCAAGGTCGCGTTCATCACCGGCGCGGCGCGCGGTCAGGGCCGCAGTCATGCCGTCCGTCTGGCCCAGGAGGGCGCTGACATCATCGCCGTCGACCTCTGCGCGAGCGTGCCGAGCGTCGAGCCGCTGTATGCGGGCGCGAGCGCCGAGGATCTCGCCGAGACCGTGGCTCAGGTGGAGGCGTTCGATCGCCGGATCGTCGCCGCCCAGGCCGACGTGCGGGACTTCGATGCGCTGAAGGCCGGGCTCGAGAGCGGGCTCGCCGAGCTCGGCCGGGTCGACATCGTGTGCGCCAACGCCGGGATCTTCGTGTTCGGTGATTCGGGCCAGGACGTCACCGACGAACAGTGGGACGAGGTCAACGACATCAACGCAAAGGGCGTGTGGCACACCTGCAAGGCGGTGATCCCGCATCTCCTCGAACAGGGGACGGGCGGATCGATCGTGCTCACGAGCTCGACCGCGGGGCTGAAGGGAACCCCCGGCGTCCTGCCCTACACCGCCTCCAAGCACGCGGTGGTCGGCATCATGCGGACGCTGGCGCTGGAGCTGGCTGCCCACCGGATCCGTGTCAACTCGGTCCATCCGACCGGGGTGGCCACCGACATGATCCTCAACGAGGCGACCTATCGGCTGTTCCTGCCCGACGAGCCCCATCCCACGCAGGAGCAGGCCGCCGAGGCGTTCGTGACGACTAACGCCCTGCCCGTCCCCTGGGTGGAGGCCGTCGACATCTCGAATGCGGTGCTGTTCCTCGCCTCCGATGAGTCCCGCTACGTCACCGGCCTCGAGTTGAAGGTCGACGCGGGATACACGATCAAATGACCGCTGAGCCGCCGCTCGCCGCCCCCCGGCCGGGGGGCCGCCCGGGCCGGCCCGGCCGCCGCCGGGGCGCCGGCCCCGGGAGCCCCCGGCCCCGCGGGGGGCCGCCCGGCCGGGCCCGCCGAGCTCCGGGCCGCGCGCGAGCGCATCCAGCGCCACGTCGTCGGCCGTGAGCGGGAGCTCGGACTGGTGCTCGCGGCGGTCGCGGCCGGCTGCGACATCCTGCTCGAAGGTCCCCCGGGGACGAGCAAGTCCACGCTGCTGCGCGCGATCACCGCCGAGTGGGGGGTGCCCCTGCGGTTCGTCGAGGGCAACGGGGATCTCACCCCGGCGCGCCTCGTCGGCCACCACAACCCCGCCCGGGTCCTGCGCGAGGATTACACAGCGGAGAACTTCGTGGAGGGGCCGCTGGTGGAGGCGATGCGCAGTGGCGGCTTCCTCTACGTCGAGGAGTTCAACCGCGCGCCCGAGGACACCCTCAACACCCTGCTCACCGCGATGTCCGAGCGTCAGGTCGCGGTGCCCCGGATGGGCGTGGTCACCGCCGCCGACGGCTTCCGGGTGATCGCGTCGATGAACCCGTTCGACAACGTCGGCACCACCCGGCTCTCGACCTCGGTGCACGACCGCATGTGCCGGCTGGCGGTCGGCTACCAGGACGCGACCGCCGAGCGCGGGATCGTCGAGCGACGCACCGAGCGAGGCGAGCTGCCCGACGCGGCCCGGGCGCGGCTCGTCGCCGACGCGGTGGCGCTCACCCGCGCCACCCGTGAGCAGGACGATGTCCGCCAGGGCTCGAGCGTGCGCGGGGCGATCGACCTCACCCGCATTGCCACCCAGCTGCTCGAGCTGGCCGGGATGAGTGACCCTGAGGACCCGGGATATCCCGACGGCGTGCTCGAGGCCATGATGGTCGCCCTCTCGGGGCGGATCTTCCTCGACGAAACCGCCGAGACGACGCCCGAGGCGGTGCTGCGCCGCATCTGGGAGGACCACTTCGTACTCTCGCCGCGACGCGCCGAGCCGGGTTGAAGAGCGGTGGGGGCCGACTCGCCGCTCACCCGCCGGGGCCACGCGGCGGATCGCCGGGCGCGTCCGCTGCGCCGCCGCCCCAAGACGCTCGATCAGGCGCCGGTGCTCCACGACGCCTCGGCCGGCGCCGGCGGCATGTTGAGCGCCGATCCCGGCCGCTCCGGCGCGCCCTCCTCCCGCGCGCCCACCGGGACCGCCC
>CAXTTD010000201.1:0-6223 GCA_964246945.1 uncultured Solirubrobacteraceae bacterium
ACCAGGTGTTTGAACCCCGCTCGCGCCAGTGCCACCATCGCCGCCGCCCGCGGCGTGTCGGTTCGCATCGGCGCCGAGAATGAGCTGCCGGCGCTGCGCTCGGTCGCGCTCGTCGCTGCCACCTACGGTCTGCCCCAGCGCCCGCTCGGCGCGGTGTCGGTGAGCGTGCCGTTGACGTCGAGCAGGACTGCGCGCAGCGGAGCGGACTCGTCGGCGACCATGCGCCGGACCCTAACCGCCCGCCAGGCCGGCGGCGACGGGTAGGGTCGGGACACGGTGAGCGCGATCGGACACGACCACAGCTTCCACCGCGTCGGCGCCGGGCACACGGCGACGGTGTGGGACAACGCGGCGGCGCCGGTGCTCGAGGTCGAATCGGGCGCCGTGGTCGAGCTGCAGACGGTCGACGCCTCGGGCGGCGAGCTCACCCGGACCTCGACCGCCGCCGACGTGCCGCGGATGGACATGGCGCAGGTCAACCCGGTGACCGGGCCGGTCTTCGTGAAGGGCGCCGAGCCCGGGGACGCGCTCGCGGTGGAGATCCTCGAGCTGCGCCCGCGGGACTGGGGCTGGACCGCGATCATCCCCGGCTTCGGGCTGCTCGCCGACGAGTTCCCCGAGCCGTGGCTGCGCATCGCGAGCGTCGATCCGGGGGCGGGGAGCGTCGACTTCCTGCCCGGCGTCGTGCTCCCGTTCGAGCCGTTCCCGGGCACGATCGGAGTTGCGCCCCGGGAGCCCGGCCGCCACAGCGTGCTGCCGCCGAGCCGCTTCGGCGGGAACCTCGACATCCGCCACCTGCGGGTGGGCACCACGTTGCGGCTGCCGGTCGGGGTGCCGGGAGCGCTGTTCTCGGTCGGCGACACCCACGCGGCGATGGGCGACGGCGAGGTGTGCGGGACCGCCGTCGAGTGCGCGATGGACATCACCGTGCGCCTCACTACGCTCCCCCACGCGGAACTGCCCGCCCCGCAGTTCAGCGTCCCCGCGGGCGAGCTTGCCCGGACCGAGGGCTCGAGCTACTACGTGTGCACCGGCGTCGGGCCTGACCTCATGGCGGCCGCCCGCGACGCGACCCGGGCGACGATCGACCACATCACCCGCACCTACGGCCACTCGCGAGAGGAGGCCTACGCGATCGCCTCGGTGGCCGCCGACCTGCGCATCCACGAGCTCGTCGACGCGCCGAACTGGGTGGTCGGTGCATGGCTGCCCGAGGCGATCTTCCGCGCCGAGCGCTGACCTGGCCGTCCGGACGCGGCGCGCGTCGCCCTCAACGCTTTGGTACCGGGTACACGGTACTTAAATGTTCCATCAATGCGGTACAGTTGCGCGAGTGTCCCCCGCGCTCAACCCGTTCATCTGGGACCGACCAATCGACGATCCGTCGAAGATCATCGGCATGGAGGCGTTCGCCAATCGGGTGGCGCTGACCCTGAAGGGACAGACGAACGTCGCCCTGTTCGGACCGCGGGACACGGGCAAGACGACGTTCACCAACCAGCTGACGCTCGAGCTCTCCAAGCGCCATGGAGACGACGCGCCCCCGTTCGAAGTCGTGACGATCAACCTTCAGCGGGTCGTGAGCATTCCCGGCTTCATCGGCTGCGTCCACGACGCGATGACCGGCCATCCCGACAAGCGTCTACGCCGCGCGGCGCAGCGTCAGATCGGTGCCCTGGAGAAGGAGATTGGCTTTGACATCAAGGTGATCAAGGGCACCGTGCGCCGTGCCGCTTTGACTCCGGCCCAGGACGCCGAGATGCTCCATGCCCAGCTGGTCGCCCTGCGCGGGCTCTCCGACCACCTGGTCGTCATTTTTGACGAGTTCCAGCGCCTACGCCACTGCTCCGGTGATCCCCTGTCGCTCATCCGCTCGGCACTGATGAGCTCGGGCGCCAACCACGTGTCGCTGCTGCTGACGGGCTCGATCCGCAACGCCCTGCAGATGATGCTCGAGAGCTCCGAACAGCCCATCTTCGGCGAGGCCGCCGAGATGCAGCTGCCCGCCATCGACCGAACCGATTTCATCGAGTACCTCGACTTCCAGTTCGAGGCCACCGGCAAGCCGGCGGACGAGGAGGCGCTCAACTATCTGCTCAATGTCACCCACGAGCACCCCCGCAGCACCCAGCAGCTCGCCTGGCAGTCCTGGGCCGACACCCCGGCAGGCGAGCCGGTGACCCTCGAGGCCGTCATCAGGGCGCACGATCGCCTCGTTCAGAGCATTGAGCGCTCCGAGTTCGCCTCCGTCGTCAACGTACTGCTCAACGGTGACGAGAGCGAGGTCAACGAGATCCGAGCCCTCCAGTTGCTTGCCGACCGCGGCGGCGAGCACCTGGCCAGCCGCCCGACCGCGTCGCGCTACGGGTTCTCCAGCCATTCCCGCGTGCCGACGTCGCTCGCACGGCTGCAGCGGCGTGGTCTCGTCGACGAGCGCGACGGCAGCTGGTACATCGTCGATCCGTTATTCAACGAATGGCTGCGTCGGTCTTCGCCGCTGGCGGGGTGAGAATCGGGCGCGCCGTGTGTGCCTGCCCGGTACCGCTTAGTACCGGGTACCTGGTACAGAAGTCGGTCGATTGCAAGCCACGCGTGGATCGGAAGCGGTCGACTCCCGGCGCGAGAGCGGCGATCGGTGTTGGCCGGCCATGACGGCCTGAGACCGCCCCCGGCGCACACCACCCGTCGCGCGGCGCGTTCAGAGCAGCCGCGAGGACCAGAGGATCGCCGCGAGCACCACGCTGACGATCGAGACGACGAGACCAATCTCCCAGCCCTGGGTGTTGCTGGAGCTCATGATGGCGGCGACCGCGACGCCGATGCCGATGATGCCGGCGGTGGCGACGAGGCGCACGAGCAGGCGCTCAGGAGCCGATCGCCGCTCCCGCTGGGGCAGCATGTTCTCTGAGCGGCGCCCGCGCCGGCGTCCGCGCCGGCCCTTGGGACCGGAGCCGGAGCCAGAGCCGGAGCTGGACGTGCCCGACGGCCCCGAGGGGGCGGGCGAGACGAGGGGATCGGAATCGCTCATGCCAGCCCAGTATGTACCCCGGGGCGGCCGGCGCCGAACCCCACCCCCGGAAAGTCCTGCACGACGGCTACGATCGCGCCCGATGACCGCCCTCCGCGATCCCCGCGCGCTTGACGGAAGCGACGCGCTCGCGCCCTTCCTCGACCGCTTCGTTCCCCCGCCCGCGGGCACCGTCTACCTCGACGGCAACTCACTCGGTCAACCGCCGCGGGCCACCCGCGACGCCCTGCACGAGGTGGTCGACCACCAGTGGGGCGAGCGGCTCATCCGCTCCTGGGAGGAGGGCTGGGTGGAGCTGCCGTTCGTGGTCGGCGACGAGCTCGCGGGCGGGCTGCTCGGCGCCGGTCCCGGACAGACCGCGATCGCCGACTCGACGACGGTGTGCTTCTACAAGCTCGCCGCCGCTGCGCTCGACGCCCGGCCGGGCCGGACTCGGATCCTCACCGACGGGTCGAACTTCCCCACCGACCGCTACGTGCTGGAGAGCCTCGCGGGGGCGCGCGGGCTCACCCTCGACTGGCTCGCCACCGACCCCGCCGGCGGACCCGGGGCCGCACACGTGGAACCGCTCATCACCGAGGAGACGGCGCTCGTCACCTTCAGCCACGTCGACTACCGCTCCGCCCACGTCGCCGACATGCGGGCGATCACCGAGCTCGCCCACGCCCGGGGCGCGCTTGTGCTGTGGGATCTCAGCCACAGCGCCGGCATCGTCCCGGTCGCCCTCGACGCCGACGGCGTCGACCTCGCGGTCGGCTGCACCTACAAGTACCTCAACGGGGGGCCCGGTGCGCCCGCGTACCTATACGTCAACTCGAGCCTGAGCGATACTCTCAGACAGCCCGTGTGGGGTTGGTTCGGGCGCCGCAACATGTTCGCCATGGCCCCCGGGTACGAGCCCGCGATGGGCATCACCCAATTCGTATCCGGGACGCCGCCGATCCTCGCCATCACCGCCGCCCGCGTTGGCATCGGCCTCTCGGTGCAGGCCGGCATCGCGGCGATCCGCGCGAAGTCGATCGCCCTCACCCAGTACGCGATCGAGCTCGCCGACGCGCGGCTCGCCGACCATGGGGTGAGTGTCGGCTCCCCCCGCGAGCCGGCCCGTCGTGGCGGCCACGTCGCGCTCGTGCACCCCGACGCCGAACGCCTCACCCGCGCGCTCGCCCGCGACGGCATCCTCGCCGACTTCCGCGCGCCCGACGTGATCCGCATCGGCCTCTCCCCGCTCACCACGCGGTTCGCCGACGTGCACGCGGGCCTCACCCACCTCGCCGAGCTGCTCGCCCGCTGATCGCGAAGAACCGGTGATCCGCGTGCTGGACCCGTGCTGACCGTTAGATTGGCGCGGATGCCTGCCCGCATCGGACTGCTCGAGGATCTCGATCGGATGGATCCCGACGCGTGGTCCGCCCACCTCGCCGCGGACGTGGTGATGCGCTTCGCCAACGAGGATCCGGTGTACGGGCGCGCCGCCTGCCGTGCCCAGGTGGAGTCGCTGTTTCGCAGCGTCACCTCGATGAGCCACCAGCTGCTCGAGAGCTGGGAGCACGGCGACGCGACGATCCTCGAGGTGTCGATCACCTTCGGACTGCCCGACGGCACCGACGTCGCGATCCCGGTGGTGATGATCTACCGCGCCGACCCCTACGGACTGATCACGGACTATCGGGTCTACCTCGACCCCGCGCCGCTCTGGCCCTGAGCCGCGGACGCGGGTCGCCGGCCTCGTTGTACGACAAGCACCGTACTAGTGTCCGTACGACGCCCGTCGAACCACACCGCCGAGGAGTGCCCGTGACTGCCACTACGACCGAGACCGCACCGACATCCCATCTGCGCACGACGCTCATCCTGGCCTGCCTCGCGCAGTTCATGGTGGTCCTCGACGTCTCGGTGGTGAACGTCGCGCTGCCGGCGATCGGCTCGGGGCTGCACTTCTCCGAGGCTGACCTGCAGTGGGTGGTGAACGCCTACACGGTCACCTTCGCCGGGTTCATGCTGCTCGGGGGTCGCGCTGCTGACCTGCTCGGCCGCCGGCGGGTGTTCGTTGCCGGGCTGCTGCTGTTCGCGCTCGCCTCGCTCGCCGGGGGCGTCGCCGACAGCCGGGTCGAGCTCATCGCCGCCCGCGCCCTGCAGGGTCTCGGCGCCGCCGTCATCGCCCCGGCCTCGCTCGCGATCCTCACCACCACCTTCCGCGAGGGCCCCGAGCGCAACCGGGCGGTCGGGATCTGGGGAGCGATGGGCGGTGCGGGGGGCGCCGCGGGCGTCCTGGTCGGCGGCGCGCTCACCGAGCTCTCGTGGCGCTGGATCCTGTTCATCAACGTCCCCATCGGGCTCGTCGCGGCCGCCTTCGCGCTCGTGCGGATCGCCGAGAGCCGTCGCACTGACGCCGCCCGCAGCTTCGACCTCGCCGGCGCGCTGTCGGCGACGATCGGACTGTCGCTGCTCGTGCTCGGCGTCGTGCGCACCGATCAGACCGGCTGGGGCTCGGCGCCCACGCTGGGGCTGATCGCCGCCGGGATCGCACTGCTCGGCGCGTTCCTGGTCGTCGAGGGCCGGTTCGCGTCAAGCCCGCTGATGCCGCTGCGCATCTGGTCCGCGCCGACGCTGCGCCTGGCCAACGGGATCGTGCTCATGCTCGGCGGCGCGAGCTTCTCGATGTGGTTCTTCCTCTCGCTCTACCTGCAGGAGGTGCGCGGCGACTCACCGATCACCACCGGCCTCGCGTTCCTGCCGATGACGATCTGCATCGTGATCGCCTCGACCGTTGCCTCGCGCCTGGTCCAGCGGATCGGCGCGCGGCCGCTGCTCGTCGCCGGCATGCTGTCGCTCGCCGCCGGTCTCATCCTGTTCACTCGCCTGCCGACCAGCGGCTCGTTCTGGACGACCATGTTCGGGCCCTCGCTGCTCGCCGCGATCGGGATCGGGCTGTCGTTCACCCCAGCGGCGATCAGCGGCGTCGCCGGCGTCGCCCGCCACGAAGCGGGACTCGCCTCGGGCCTCGTGAACACGTCGCGGATGTTCGGCGGGGCGCTCGGGCTCGCGGTGCTCGCGACCCTCGCCGCCTCGCACACCACCGCCGCCGCTCACGCCGGCAGCGACGCCCATGCCGCCCTCACGAGCGGCTTCCATCTCGCGTTCCTCATCGCCGGGGTGATGTCGCTCGCCGGCGCCGGGCTCGCGGTCGCGCTC